>NZ_JBHWJQ010000037.1:0-83824 GCF_042731435.1 Streptomyces sp. NPDC059861
CCCGTCGGCCGGCGGCCGCCGGCCGGCGGCCGGCGGCCGGCGGCAGGGGCCAGGTCGGCGCCCGGGCGTCGACATGGACCCCTGGTCGCGGACGTCTCAGCCGCGGTTGCGGCGGGCCAGGGCGACCGCTCCCCCGCCGGCCACGAGCAGCGCGAAGGCGCCACCCGCGATGTACGGGGTCATCGAGTCGCCGCCGGTCTCCGCGAGGCCGGCCTCCGCGGCGCCGCCCTGGGGCTCGACCTCGGTGACGGGGTCGGTGCCCGTCTCGGCGCTCGGCGCGGGGGCCTCCTCCTCCGGCTCGGCGGGCGCCGGGGGCGTCTCGCAGGTCGCCTTGGCCAGGGTCACGGTGCCCTGCACATCGGCCACGTTGAGCTTCAGCGGGTTGACGGACACGTTCAGTTCGAGAGCGGTGGCGGCCGCCGTACGGGAGGTCGTCTCGCGCCGGGACAGGTCCAGGCGCACCTCGCCCACGTCCGGCACCGTCACGTTCGTCGTCCCACCGGCGGTGAGCGTCACCTTCTTGCCCAGCACGGTCACGCCGGCCACGTCGGACTCGGCGACCGGCGCCTCCCCCGCGGCGCAGGTCGCGGTCGACGTGACGGTCTCGACCTCGATGACCGACAGCAGCGGCAGACCGGGCACGTTCAGCCGGGCGTTGGCCAGCCGGGTGCTGCCCTCCGCCTTCCCATCGGCCACGGTGGCCTCGGCCTGCGCGACGTCCGCGCGCAGCACACTGAACGGCTTTCCGCCGTCGACACCGTCCAACTGGGCGGTGAGCGCGGTCTTCTCGGCGCTCTGCGGGGCCTGCACTTCGTTGAGGGTGACCGCGAGCGGGACGTTGACGGTCTTGTTGAGCAGGGAGACATCCAGTCCGGTGCGCAGGACGAGCGCGCTCGCGCGACCCTCCTCCGGGGTCGCGTGCGCGGAGCCCGCGCCGACCAGGACCGCGGGACCGGCGGCGAGGACGGCGGCGGCCGCGAGCGCGACCGGACGGCGGGCGGGCATACGGAAGTTGTTGCTGTTCACGGTGGTGGAACCCCCCAGAAGAGTGACGCTTGGGACTCCGCAAGGATTACGCACCGAGAGTGAACGGGCGGCGATCCTGCGTCACTTCACTCCATCGTGGGGTTTCTGTGAACGAGTTCGATTTCTCGGCACGGGTGTTCCCCACCCACGACCCCTGTCACCCGCTCCACCGCCCCGGCCGACCGCACGCGCTCCGACGGGCGACGCGCCACACGCGCTCCTATGCTGAGGTGGAAGCGGCCCAGGTTGCGGGCCCTCTCCCTCGGGGACCTGGGAGTCAGCCCATGACGCGCGCGTGCGGACGACTGCGCAGGGGTGCCGTGATCGCCGTGGCGGTGGGGACACTCGTGGTTCCGGTCTGCGGTGGGGCCGCCTTCGGGGCGGGCGCACCTGGGGCCGCTCCGGCCGGCGCCCGGCAGCCCGCGCCGTCCCCGTCGCCCTCGGACGGCTTCCGCACGCTCACCCCCGAGGTGAAGCGGCAGGTCGACGAGGCGGTGGAGAAGGTCATGCGCGACGCGAACGTGCCCGGCGTGACCGTCGGCATGTGGACCCCCGGCAAGGGCAGTCACGTGCGGTCGTTCGGCATCGCCGACAAGGAGACCGGCCGGCCGATGACGCCGGACCTGTACACGCGGATCGGCAGCGAGACCAAGACGTTCACCGTGACGGCGCTGCTGAAGCTGGTCGACGAGGGCAGGATCGGCCTCGACGACACCATCGGCGAGTACGTCGACGGCGTGCCCAACGGGAACAGGATCACCCTGCGCGAGCTCGCCGGGATGCGCAGCGGGCTCTACAACTACACCGAGGATCCGGACTTCTTCGAAGCGCTGACGTCCGACCCGCAGCGGCCCTTCACCCCGCGGGAACTGCTCGACTACGCCTTCAGACATCCGGTGCTGTTCCAGCCGGGCGAGAAGTTCTTCTACTGCAACACCAACCTGATCCTGCTCGGCCTGGTCGTGGAACAGGTCGGCGGCCGGCCGCTCCAGGACTACATCCGGGAGAACGTCACGGAGCCGGCAGGCATGGACAGCACGCTGCTGGCGACGGACGCCGCGTTCCCCGAGCCGCACGCCCAGGGGTACACGAACCAGACCGCGGACGGGAAGGTCGCCGACAGCACCGACTGGAACCCCTCCTGGGGGTGGGCGGCCGGCGCGATGATCTCCACGCTGGAGGATCTGCGCGTCTGGGCGCCGACCGTCGCCACCGGGGTGCTGCCCGACGGGAAGACCCTGATCAGCCCCGCCACGCAGAAGCAGCGGCTCGACACGCCGCCCACCACCATCCCGGGCGCCGGGTACGGGCTCGGCATCTTCGACGTCCAGGGCTGGATCGGGCACAACGGCTCGCTGCCGGGTTACGAGTCCCTGACCATCTATCTGCCGTCGGCCCGGGCCACCCTCGTCGTGGTGCTGAACACGGACATCGGCCGGAACGACACGGAGCCCAGCACACTCCTCGGCGACGCGATCACGAAGATCGTCAGCCCGCAGCACGTCTTCGACCTGCCCGCGCAGCCCTCGGGCCGCTGACCGTTCGCGGGCTCGGGGTGCCAAGGACGCCGGCCCGTCCTAGCCGACGACCCGCCCGTCGAGCACCACCCGCCGCGGGGCCGCCAGCGCCCGTACGTCCTCCCGCGGGTCCGTCCCGTACACCACCAGGTCTGCCGGTGCCCCCTCGTCGAGACCGGGGCGGCCGAGCCACTCCCTGGCCGCCCATGTCGTCGCCGACAGGGCCCGGAGCGGCGGGATCCCGGCGGTAACCAGTTCCTCCACCTCGGCGGCCGCCAGACCGTGCGCCAGCGTGCCGCCCGCGTCCGTGCCGACGTAGACCGGGATGCCGGCGTCGTAGGCGTCGCGGACGGTGTCGTAGCGGCGTTCGTGCAGCCGGCGCATATGGGCCGACCAGGCCGGGAACCTGGACTCGCCGCCGTCGGCCAGCCGGGGGAAGGTGGCGATGTTGACGAGCGTCGGGACGATCGCGACGCGGCGCTCGGCGAACAGGGGGATCAGGTCGCCGGTGAGGCCGGTGGCGTGCTCGATGCAGTCGATGCCGGCCTCGACCAGATCCTGAAGGGAGTCCTCGGCGAAGCAGTGGGCGGTCACGCGGGCGCCCAGGCGGTGGGCCTCGGCGATGGCGGCCTCGACCGCGTCCCTGGGCCAGCAGGCCGACAGGTCGCCGAGGTCGCGGTCGATCCAGTCGCCGACCAGCTTGACCCAGCCGTCGCCCCGGCGGGCCTCCTGGGCGACGTAGGCGACCAGGTCGTCCGGCTCGATCTCGTGGGCGTAGTTGCGGATGTAGCGGCGGGTGCGGGCGATGTGGCGCCCGGCACGGATGATCTTCGGCAGGTCCTCGCGGTCGTCGATCCAGCGGGTGTCCGAGGGCGAGCCCGCGTCACGGACGAGGAGGGTACCGGCGTCGCGGTCGGTGAGCGCCTGCTTCTCGGCGACGTCCCGCGGCACGGCGCCGTGCGCGTCGAGGCCGACGTGGCAGTGGGCGTCGACCAGGCCGGGGAGCGTCCAGCCGTCGAGGGTGCGCACGTCGCGGACGCCGGCCGGGCGGTCGTACGAGATCCGCCCGTCGATCACCCACAACTCGTCGCGGACGTCCTCAGGACCGACGAGGATGCGGCCCCTCACGTGCAGCACTTCGCTCATGTACCGCACCCTAACGCCCGGCTGCATGCCGGTTTTCGGGCGCGGGTCGTTCGTGGTCGACCGCTCATCCCCGGCGCCCCTCAGGGGGCCTTGTTCTTCTCGTTCGCCTCGTTCTCCTCCACCTCCGCCATCGCCGGGTCGAGGAGCCGGGACAGGAAATGGCGGGTCCGTTCGTGCCGGGGCCGGGTGATGACCTGCTCGGGGCTGCCGTCCTCCACGACCACTCCCCCGTCCATGAAGATCACCCGGTCCGCCACCTCGCGGGCGAAGGTCATCTCGTGGGTGACCACCATCATCGTCATGCCCTCGTTCGCCAGCATGCGCATGACCGCCAGGACGTCGCCCACCAACTCCGGGTCCAGCGCCGACGTCGGCTCGTCGAAGAGCATCACCTCCGGGCCCATCGCCAAGGCCCGGGCGATCGCCACCCGCTGCTGCTGGCCGCCCGACAACGACGACGGGTACGCCGTCGCCTTCTCCGACAGGCCGACGCGCTCCAGGTTCTCCGCGGCCACCTTCACGGCCTGGGCCTTGTCCCGACGCAGCACCCGGCGCTGCGGCAGGGTGAGGTTCTCGGTGACCGTGAGGTGCGGGAAGAGGTTGAACTGCTGGAAGACCATGCCGATCCGGCGGCGTACGGCGTCGATGTCGACGTCCGGGTCGGTGAGCTCGGTGCCGCCCACGAAGACCTGGCCCTTGGACGGTTCCTCCAGCAGGTTCACGCAGCGCAGCAGCGTCGACTTGCCGGAGCCGGAGGGGCCGATGACACAGACGACCTCGCCCTGGCCGATCTCCAGGTCGATGCCGCGCAGGACGTGGTTGTCGCCGAAGGACTTGTGCAGGTCCCGGATCTCGATCTCGGGTCGGCTCATTTCACGGCCTCCTGGGCCTTCGACTCCATACGGCGTACGACGAAACCGAGCGGGATCGTGATCAGCAGGTAGCACAGGCCGGCGACCAGGATCGGCGTCGAGTTGGCGGTCTGGCTGGCCAGGTCGCGGCCGAACTTGGACAGCTCCCGCTCCTCCAGCGTGACACCGAGGAACAGCACCAGCGAGGAGTCCTTGAAGAGGAGCACCAGTTCGTTGGTGAGCGGCGGGAGGATGATCCGGAAGGCCTGCGGAAGGATGATCGAGACCATCGCGCGGGCCGGCGAGAAGCCCAGCGAACGGGCCGCTTCCATCTGCCCCTTGGGCACCGCCTGGATTCCCGCGCGGAACGTCTCGGCCATGTACGCCGCCGCCACCAGGCCGAGCGCGAGGGCGACCTTGCCGTAGGTGCCGCCGGGGATCTCGACGCCGGGGAAGGCGAGCGGGACGGCCACGCCGATGAAGATGAAGATCAGCAGGGCGGGCAGGCCGCGGAAGATCTCGATGTAGACGCCGGCGACCCAGCGGTAGGGGCCCACGGACGACAGCCGCATCAGCGCGAGGACCATGCCGAGCACCAGGCCGACGGCGAAGCCGGAGACGGTGTAGAGCACGGTGTTCTTCAGCGCCAGCGTGATGACGTCCGGGAACATCTGCCGGGCGATGTCGCCCTGCGCGAACTGGTTGGCCAGCCGTCCCCAGTCGGCGCCGACCGCCAGGGCGATCAGGGCGCCGACGAAGAGGACGTACTGCGCGCCCCGGGACAGCCCGCGCTTCTGGCGGCGTGAGAGCCCCTTCTTGCGGGGCTGGACCTCGGCCTTGGTGGCGTCGGTCATGAGGCGGTCGGCGACGGGGAGGCGGCGGACTCCTCGTACGGGCCGATCCACTGCTCGTACAGCTTCTTGTACGTGCCGTCGGCCTTGGCGTCGGCGAGCGCCTTGTCGATGGCGGCGAGCAGCTTGGTGTTGCCCTTCTTCACCGTGATGCCGTACTGCTCACCGGTGTTGACCTGCTCGGCGACCTGGAAGGCGGACGCGTTGGCCTTGTCCTTGAGCCAGCCCTGGACGACCGGGTAGTCGATGACGACGGCCTCGACCTGGCCGGTGCGCAGGCCGTTGATGACGGCGTCGGAGGACTCGAAGGAGACCGGGTCGAGGCCCTGGCTCTTGGCGTAGTCCTCGCCGGTGGTCTGCGCCTGGGCGCCGACCTTCTTGCCCTTGAGGCCGGCGAAGGACTTGATGCCGCTCTTCTTGTCGACCAGCACGGCCTGGGTGGCCTCGAAGTACGGGTCGGAGAAGTCGACGTTCTTCTTGCGCTCCTCGGTGATCGTCATGCCGGCGGCGGCCAGGTCGCACTCGCCGGAGTTGAGGAACGCGCCGGTCTTGAAGTTCTCGAACGGCGTGTCGAGGATCTGCTGCTGCACGCCGAGGTCCTTGGCGACCAGGTCGACGAGGGAGACGTCGAAGCCCTGCACCTTGCCGTCGATCTCCGACTGGAAGGGCGGGTACGGCAGGTGGGTGCAGGTCGTGAGCTGACCGGCCTTGACGAGTTCGACCCCGCCGGCGGTCTTCGTGCCGCCGCCGTCGCCGTCCGACGAGCAGCCGGCGACCAGCACCAGCCCGGCCGTCGCGGTGGTGGCGGCCAGAATGCGGGCCCGGCGCCCGAGGACCGTGTTCACGGGGAACCTCCTGTGAGGGAACTGAATGTTCTGATTATAAGGAGAGCTTTGGGGTGCTCAAAACAAACCGATGGTCACGCGGCGGTGCCACCTGAGAACTCACCGGTGATCAGGGGCCCGACGGCCGGGCGGTTAGGCTCGACCACGTTGATCCCGTGACCGAAGAGAGCACCGCCGTGACCCATCCCTTCCTGGACCTCGCCCCGCTGAGCGCCGCGCACTTCGCCTCCATCGAGGACCGGGTGGCCAGGCTGCTGGACACCCGGCAGGACGTCGTGATCATGCAGGGCGAGGCGCTGCTGCCGCTGGAGGGCGCGATCCGGGCGACCGCGGGGCCAGGGACGGTGGCGCTGAACGTGATCACCGGCCCGTACGGGCAGACCTTCGGCGACTGGCTGCGGGACTGCGGGGCGACGGTGCACGACCTCGCGGTGCCGTTCCACACGGCGGTCACGGCGCAGGCGATCGGGGAGGCCTTCGCCGAGCACCCGGAGATCGACTTCGTTTCGTTGGTGCACGCGGAGGCGGCGACCGGGAACACCAACCCGGTCGCGGAGATCGGTGCGGTGGTGCGCGAGCAGGGTGCCCTGTTCTACCTGGACGCCGTCGCCTCCGTGGGTGCCGAGCCGGTGCTGCCGGACGCGTGGGGTGTGGACCTGTGCGTGATCGGGGCGCAGAAGGCGATGGGCGGGCCCGCCGGGGTGTCGGCGGTGTCGGTGAGCGAGCGGGCGTGGGCCCGCATGGCGGCGAACCCGCGGGCGCCTCGGCGGTCCTACCTGTCGCTGCTGGACTGGAAGGAGCGCTGGGTCGACGCCGGCCGCAAGGCTCTGCTGCACGCGCCCGCACAGCTGGAGATGCTGGCGCTGGAGGCGTGTGTCGAGCGCATCGAGACGGAGGGGCTGGAGACGGTGATGGCCCGCCACGCCTCCGCCGCGGCGGCGACGCGGGCCGGGGCCTCGGCCCTGGGCGGCGGCCTTGAGCCGTACGTCCACAAGTCCTCGGAGGCTGCGCCGGTGGCGACGACCTTGCGCACCCCGCCAGGCGTCGTGGCCTCGGAACTGGTCGCCCGCGCCCTCGCCTCCGACCCGACCCTCCCGTTGGCGGCGGGCGGCGGCGCCCTGGCCAAGGAGATGATCCGCGTCAACCACTACGGCCCCGACGCGACCCCGCGCGCGGTCCAGGCAAGCCTGGCGGCCCTGGGCGCGGCCCTCACGGACGAGGGCCACCCCACTGACCTGGACTCCTGCCGCCGCGCGGCCCAGGAGGCCTGGCGGTAGGAAGATCCACGGCCGGGAGCCCGGCGCCAAGGCGCTTCGCCCTCGGCCACCCCAGGTCGTCCGCCGGTTCCCCTGGGCATGGCGGCGGTCGGCGGGCATGCCGTCACATGCGATGGCCGCCGGGGCCGCCCCGCTGTCGGTGCCCCCTGGCATGCTCGGCGCATGACTGCTGACACCCCCGCCACTCCCCTGACCCTTCCCGACGGTCGGCCCGTACCCGCCAT
This sequence comes from Streptomyces sp. NPDC059861, assembly GCF_042731435.1. Taxonomy (NCBI): domain Bacteria; kingdom Bacillati; phylum Actinomycetota; class Actinomycetes; order Kitasatosporales; family Streptomycetaceae; genus Streptomyces; species Streptomyces sp. NPDC059861. Next base: position 7,738 of record NZ_JBHWJQ010000037.1, read on the forward strand.
GACCGGTGACGAGCGGGCCATGCTGGAGGGGTGGCTCGACTATCACCGGGCCACGCTGGAGCTGAAGTGCCGCGGGCTTGACGACGCCCAGCTGCGGCTCGCCGCGGCCCCGCCCTCCTCGCTCACCCTGCTCGGCCTCGTGCAGCACCTCGCCGAGGTCGAGCGGAACTGGTTCCAGCGGGTGCTCGCCGGTCTCGACGTGCCGCCGGTGCACGAGGACGAGACGGGGTACCCCCTGCGCCCGGAGCGCGGTCTCGACGAGGCGCTCACCGTCTGGCACCGGGAGATCGCGCGCGGCCGGGAGATCTCCGCCGGCCGGCCGCTGGACGACACCGGGCGGCTGGTGGACGGTCCGCTGGACGGCATGGACGTGTCCCTGCGCTGGGTGCTCATCCACCTCATAGAGGAGTACGCCCGGCACAACGGTCACGCCGACATCCTCCGCGAGCGTATCGACGGGGTGACCGGAACTTGAATTCACAGCAATATGCGCGCATTCTCCGGCCATCATTCCGTATTTCAATCCAGCGCAGCTTCCCGTATTCTTCTGCCCGCTTTCCTCGACCTTAAACGCAAAGATTTCGCGAACGCCAAGCGGTCCGATTCGGGCAGATCTCGTGAGGGTCACATGGTTGTGACGCGTTACACATCACGGCCGTTTCGTCCCGTATAACCCGCACAAACTCGGGCGTATCGCCGCCTCTCGCGTGAACACCCGCGCCCGCGCGATAACACAAGGCGCGGCCTTTCGTAACCCGCAGCGGCCATGCATTTTCAATTCGCGATGGGTAAATTGAATTCGCATGACTGCCGCACAAGCAGACCTGCACATAGACCGCCCGGCGGTGGCCGACGGCGCCGATTTCTGGCGGCTCGCCAAGGAATCCGGAACGCTCGACCTGAACTCCGCCTACAGCTATCTGCTGTGGTGCCGCGACTTCGCCGGCACCTCGGCCGTGGCGCGCACGGCCGACGGCGAGGCCGTCGGGTTCATCACCGGCTTCCTGCGGCCGGACCGCCCGGGCACCCTGCTCGTCTGGCAGGTGGCAGTCGACTCCGCACAACGCGGCCGCGGGCTCGCGGCACGCATGCTCGACGCACTGACCGCCCGCGTCGCCGCCGAACACGGACTGAACACCGTGGAGACCACGATCACGCCGGGCAACACCGCCTCCGAGCGGCTGTTCACCTCGTACGCCGCGCGCCACGACGCCCGCGTCGAGCGCGAGGTGCTCTTCGGCACGGACCAGTTCCCGGACGGCCCGCACGACCCCGAGGTCCTCTACCGCATCGGCCCGCTGACCCACCTGCCACGGGCATCGGACTGATCCGCACCCCCAGGCACCCGGGCAGGACCACAGGCCCCAGCTCGCACACAGGCCCCAACATCGCACTCGGGCCCCAACCCTCACGCGGGCCGCGCGTCCCCACGCCCACCGAGCTCCCCACCTTGCTCTCGCCACGACCCCCGCACTCACCTGTCGCACAGAGGAGCGAATTACCGTGACCATCACCCAGCCCGACCTCAGCGTCTTCGAAACCCTGGAGTCCGAGGTGCGCAGCTACTGCCGCGGCTGGCCCACCGTCTTCGACCGTGCGCGCGGCAGCCGGATGTACGACGAGGACGGCCACGAGTACCTCGACTTCTTCGCCGGCGCCGGCTCCCTCAACTACGGGCACAACAACCCCGTGCTGAAACGGGCCCTGCTCGACTACCTGGAGCGGGACGGCGTCACCCACGGTCTCGACATGTCGACCACCGCCAAGCGCGGCTTCCTCCAGACCTTCCAGGACCTGGTCCTGCGGCCCCGGGACCTGCCGTACAAGGTCATGTTCCCGGGCCCGACGGGCACCAACGCCGTGGAGTCCGCGCTGAAGCTGGCGCGGAAGGTGAAGGGACGCGAGGCGATCGTGTCGTTCACCAACGCCTTCCACGGCATGTCCCTCGGCTCCCTCGCCGTGACCGGCAACGCCTTCAAGCGGGCCGGTGCCGGCATCCCACTGGTGCACGGCACGCCGATGCCGTTCGACAACTACTTCGACGGCCAGGTCCCGGACTTCCTGTGGTTCGAGCGCCTGCTGGAGGACCAGGGTTCCGGGCTCAACAAGCCCGCCGCCGTGATCGTCGAGACGGTGCAGGGCGAGGGCGGCATCAACGTGGCCCGTCCCGAGTGGCTGCGCGCGCTCGCCGACCTGTGCGAGCGCCAGGACATGCTGCTGATCGTCGACGACATCCAGATGGGCTGCGGCCGTACCGGCGCCTTCTTCTCCTTCGAGGAGGCCGGGGTCGTCCCCGACATCGTGACGGTTTCGAAGTCCATCAGCGGGTACGGGCTCCCCATGTCGCTGTGCCTGTTCAAGCCCGAGCTGGACGTCTGGGAGCCGGGCGAGCACAACGGCACCTTCCGCGGCAACAACCCGGCGTTCGTCACCGCGACCGCCGCGCTGGAGACGTACTGGACCGACGGCTCGGCGATGGAGAAGCAGACCCGTGCGCGGGGCGAGCAGGTCGAACAGGCCATGATCGCCATCACCGAGGAGAACCTCGCCGACGTCAAGGAGTACAGGGGCCGCGGTCTGGTCTGGGGCATGGAGTTCCACGACAAGGAGCGGGCCGGGCGGATCGCCAAGCGCGCCTTCGAACTGGGGCTGCTCATCGAGACGTCCGGCCCCGAGAGCGAGGTCGTCAAGCTGCTGCCCGCGCTGACCATCACGCCCGAGGAGCTCGACGAGGGCCTGCGGGTCCTCGCCCGCGCGGTCCGGGAGACCTCCCCGGCCGCCGTCTGAGGCCCCTCACCACCATCCCGTTCAACTAGGAGGCATCGCACCACCGTGATCGTCCGTTCGTTCAAGGAACTCGAAGGCACCGACCGGCACGTGAAATCGGCGTCCGGCACCTGGGAGAGCAAGCGCATCGTCCTCGCCGAGGAGAAGGTCGGCTTCTCCCTGCACGAGACGGTCCTGTACGCCGGCACCGAGACGTCGATGTGGTACGCCAACCACGTCGAGGCCGTGGTGTGCGTCGCGGGCGAGGCCGAGCTGACCGACCACGAGACCTCCCGGACGTACACCATCACGCCCGGGACCATGTACCTCCTCGACGGGCACGAGCGGCACACGCTGCGCGTCAAGGAGGACTTCCGCTGCATCTGCGTGTTCAACCCGCCCGTGACCGGGCGGGAGGACCACGACGAGAACGGCGTCTACCCCCTGCTCACCGAACCCGAGGAGGTGTGACCGGACATGACCACCACCACCGTCACCGATCTCTATCCCAGCCGCGGCACCACCGAGGTGTCCACCCCCCGCAAGGACCCCGTCGTCTGGGGCACGCCCGGTACGCCCGGACCGATCGGCGTCCCCGATCTCCAGGCGTACGAGCGTGACGGCTTCCTCACCGTCGAGGAGATCATCACCGAGGACGAGGTCGCCGTCTACCGGCAGGAGCTGGACCGGCTGGTCAACGACCCGGCGATCCGCGCCGACGAGCGGTCGATCGTCGAGCCGCAGTCCAAGGAGATCCGGTCCGTCTTCGAAGTGCACCGGATCAGCGAGGTGTTCGCCGCCCTGGTGCGCGACGAGCGGGTCGTCGGACGGGCGCGGCAGATCCTCGGCTCGGACGTGTACGTCCACCAGTCGCGGATCAACGTCAAGCCCGGTTTCGGGGCGAGCGGCTTCTACTGGCACTCGGACTTCGAGACCTGGCACGCCGAGGACGGTCTGGCGAACATGCGCACGGTGTCGGTCTCGATCGCGCTGACCGAGAACTACGACACCAACGGCGGGCTCATGATCATGCCGGGGTCGCACAAGACGTTCCTCGGGTGCGCGGGGGCCACGCCGAAGGACAACTACAAGAAGTCGCTGCAGATGCAGGACGCGGGCACGCCCTCGGACGAGGCGCTGACCGCGATGGCCTCGGAGTACGGCATCAAGCTGTTCACCGGCAAGGCCGGTTCGGCGACCTGGTTCGACTGCAACTGCATGCACGGGTCGGGTGACAACATCACGCCGTTCCCGCGCAGCAACGTCTTCATCGTGTTCAACAGCATGGAGAACGCGGCCGTGGAGCCGTTCGCCGCGCCGGTGCGCCGCCCGTCGTTCATCGGGGCGACGGACTTCACCCCGGTGAAGTGAGCCACCGGACCTGAGCCGCACGACCGGAGCCCGGCCCCCTCGTGAAGGGGGTCCGGGCTCCGGTCGTGCGGTGGGTCAGCCGGCCAGCACGTCGAGGATCCGGTCCACGTCGGCGGCCGTGTTGTACAGGTGGAACGAGGCCCGCAGATTGCCCGCCCGGCCGGAGACCTGCACGTCCGCGCGCGCCAGTTCCTCCGCGCGGTGCGCGAGCCCCGGCACGGAGACGATCGCGGAGCCCGGCGCGGGGACGGCCTCGTGGCCGAGTGCGCCCAGTCCCGCGCGGAAGCGGTCGGCGAGGGCGAGGTCATGGGCGTGCACGGCGTCCACGCCGAGTTCCTCGATCAGTTCGAGGGAGCGGCGCAGTCCGGCGTAGGTGAACAGGGCCGGGGTGAGGTCGAAGCGCCGCGCGGAGTGGGCGAGTTCGGTGACCGGGCCGTAGCAGCTGTCCATCGGGACCTCCCCGGCGACCCAGCCCGCCAGCACCGGCGTCAGCCCGGCGAAGTCCTCCGGTACGACGAGGAAGGCCGCCCCGTGCGGGCCGAGCAGCCACTTGTAGCAGGTCACGCCGGTGAAGTCGTACGCGCTCGCGTCCATGGGCAGCCAGCCGGCGGCCTGGGAGAAGTCGATGTACGTCCGGGCCCCGTGCGCACGAGCCGCCTCACGCAGCGCGGGGAGGTCGGCGACGCGCCCGTCGGCGGACTGCGCGGCGCTGACGGCGACCAGCGCGGTACCCGGGCGGACGGACTCGGCGATCCGCTCCAGCGGCACGGCCCGCACCTTGAGGTCGCCGCGCACATGGAACGGGTTGAGGACGGAGGTGAAGTCGTCCTCGGCGGTGAGGACTTCGGCGCCCGCGGGCAGCGAGGCGGCGATCACGCCGGTGTGCGCCGCGACCGAGGCGCCGGCCGCCACCCGGCCGACCGGGACGCCGGCCAGCCGGGCGAAGGCGGCGCGGGCGGCTTCCACGTCGTCGAACAGCGGGTCCAGTGAACGGCCCTCGACCCGCAGCCGCACCGCCTCGTGCACGGCGGTCACGGTGCGGGCCGGCAGCAGCCCGTTGCTCGCGGTGTTGAGGTAGGTGTTCTGCGGGGCGAACTCGGCGCGGACCAGGCTCTCGAAGGTCTCCATGGATCCACTGTGCGGCCGGAGGAACTCCCCGTCCATCGCGTATTTCTACGGGGATTCCCTAAGGGGCTCTTATGGACCCGGTCTGACCTGGGCCTTCACTGGCGAGGCGGCACCGCGCACCCGTCGGGGCCGCACGCGTCCGCCGCGCCGTCCTCGATCAGCGTCAGCGGCGGCCGCTCGCCCCAGGCCTGGCTCAGCGCCCGCTCGAACACCTCGGTGGGCTGGGCGCCGGACACCCCGTACTTCCGGTCGAGCACGAAGAACGGCACCCCGTTGGCCCCGAGCCGGGCGGCCTCCCGCTCGTCGGCGCGCACCTCGTCGGCGTAGGCCTGCGGGTCGGAGAGCACCTTGCGCACCTCGGCCTCGTCGAGCCCGGCGCCGACGGCGATCTCGACGAGCCGCTCGTCGTCGTTGAAGACGGACCGCTCCTCGGCGAAGTTCGCCCGGTACAGCCGCTGGACCAGCTCGTCCTGGCGGCCGTGCTCCTTGGCGAGGTGGAGCAGCCGGTGCATGTCGAAGGTGTTGCCGTGGTCACGGTCGCGCGTCCGGTAGTCCAGCCCCTCGGCGGCGGCCTGAGCGCCCAGGTTGTCCTCACCGGCCTGCGCCTGCGCCGGGCTCATGCCGTACTTCTTCGCCAGCATCGTCAGCACGGGCTGCACGTCGTCCTTGGCCCGGCCGGGGTCCAGCTCGAAGGAACGGTGCACCACCTCGACCCCGTCGCGGTGCGGGAAGGCCGCGAGCGCCTTCTCGAAGCGGGCCTTGCCCACGTAGCACCAGGGGCAGGCGATGTCGCTCCAGATCTCGACACGCAGGGTCACGGCACTCTCCAGGTCGTACGGGCGGCGGAGGCCTTCTCCACCGAGTACGTGAACGTTCAAGAGTTTCCGTTCGTTCCCGGGCTCCGGGGCCGACCCTCGTACTCAGCTTCCGTCGCGCAGTTCCCGTGGCCAGACCGGCCGGAACTCGATGTGGTCGTACGTCACCACGCACCCCGCCCCCATCGGCGACTGGGTCATGAACCCGACCAGCGCGGCGCCCGTCTCCTTCTCCTCGCCCAGCGTGAACAGCCTCACGAAGGTCCAGCGCTCGCCGTCCCGGGAGGCGTGGAAGGCGAAGGCGCGGCCGGTGCGGCTGACTCGCAGCCAGACGGAACTCCCTTCCACGGTGAAGGAGTTGGCGTCGTCGGAGTGCCCGCGGGTGACCACCGTGCAGATGGTCGGCACGTCCGGGGAGTACTCCAGGCAGAGCTTGGCCCACGCCCGCTCGCCGACGTGCACGTAGAGCACCCCGGCGTCGAAGGCGGCGTTGAAACCGACCGTCACACGGGCGATCAGCTGGAAGTCGCCTTCGGGCGCCCCGAGCAGCCGGGGCGCGTCGGAGGCGGGCTCCAGCGCCTCCCCTGTGGGCGGCACGAACCGGTCCTGCCGCGCCCCGGCCCACCCGGTGAGCACGCCGTCCTCGTAGGCCCAGTTGCCGTCGGGCCCGTAGCTACGGAGGGAGAAGGGCACTTCGGGAAGCTCTATGTCCATGGCCAGATCTTCTCAGAGCACGGGGATCCCCTACTGGACCAGCGCGATGTGGGGGTGGGACGGGTCGGCCGGGCAGGCGTGGAGCTGGAGGTTGTTGCCGCCGGCGATGTCGATCAGGGTGAAGTTGCTGTCGTGCGCGCCCAGGCGACGCGGAGCCGGGCTCGTCCGTTCCTCCTCGGGGATCCAGGTCACACTGCCGGAGTCCCATTCCCAGGAGGCGATGGTGAGGAGCGGGACCTCTCCAGTGCCGCATTCGGGGCAGGGGCGGTCGACGGGGTCGGTGACCATCCAGTGGGTCCAGCCGCCGGTCTTCCAGCCGGGGGCGTGGCAGAGGTTGGTCAAGTAGAGCTCCTGCGGGTCGTCCGCGTACGAGCTGTACAGCGCGGGGTCGACCGTCTCCCAGCGGCTCACGTCCTCCAGCTGATCGCTCAGCTCCTCGTCCAGCTCCAAGGGGTCGGGGAATTCGGTGACCTGCTCCGGTGAGAGCAGGCACGGCTCCGGGAGGTAGTCGCCGAGCTGGATGATCGGCGGCTCGGGCGGAGCGCCGAGGATGTCGGTGACCGTGGCGGAGGAGCGCCAGAAGAGTGCCGTACGGGGGTGCGGGTGTTCCGCGTGGTCGAAGGGACACCACAGGACTTGGAGGAGGTCCGCGTCGGGAGGGCAGGGGAAGGGGACGTCGCGGGCGTACAGCTGGGCCACGGGCAGGAGGGGGATCGGGCCGTCGAACCACGGGCGGCCCGCCCTGATCCGCCTTTCGGTCTCCAGTTCCTCGGGGGTCCACTCGGGCGCCCGAGGGTCGCGGCGCAGCCGCTCGGTCGCCTCCGCGGGGTGGGGGGGGCGGAGCCGGTGGTGGTCGGGTGCGCCCCCCCCGGGCGCCGCGCGCGGGGGGTGGGGTCGTCCCCGGGGGGCCCCGGGCGCGGGGGGGGCCCCCCCCCGCGCCCCCCCCACGGAACTGTCGTGCGCGGTCGGCGACCCCGGCCGCGGGTGCAGCCGGGTCGCCGTGCGCGCCAGCGGGGCCAGTTGAGGGAAGAGCGCGGTCACGTCGACCGGTCGCGGCGGGGTGGTGAAACTCATTCGGGCTCCCGTTGGCGCGCACTGGTGGAGAACGGTCGATCAGTTGCCGAGGTTGAACTGCAGGGTGTTCGCCCTGGTGTTCGGGATGTAGACGTTGGGGAAGAGCTCCTCGGTGGTTCCGTTCACCCGTTCGATATTAGCGTTCATCGTGACGCCCACCGGGATGGTGCTGTTCGCGTCCTTGTAGACGGGTGTCACCTGGTAGAAGATCGCGTCGTTCGCTCCGAGACCGGACGTGGTGCCCTTGATCAGATTCTCCGCCATGCTCTCGTAGGTCCGCATGCTGGGCGTGCCCGTGTTCATCCCCACCTGCCAGCACGGGACGAGGTTGAACTTGGTGACCGCGGACGTCCCCTTTCCACCGAGGACCCTTGCGATGAGATGGCACCGGGCCAGCGAGTCGGTGAATCCGCTCGCCGTCTTGAACGCCTCCGCGTCCTTCCAGCCGGTGATGACCTTCTGAGTTCCGGTCCCCTCTTTGACCGACTTCCCGAGGCAGGCCTGCGCCTGGGTAGGCCGCAGTCCGGGGCCGTCCGCCGGGGCGGTCTGGTTGATGAGGGGAACCGGCTCGGTGGTGTTCTTGAACCAGCCGTCGCCGTTGGGAAGCGAGCCGGCCGGTGGGCGGTCGTTCAGGCAGCCGGCCTGCGGGCCGGTGTCCGGTGTCGAGATCGTCAGCTCGAACTGGTCGGCGTCGATCACCCGCTGGTCCTTGAAGCCGTCGGCGAGCTGCGCGTCGGCGAACTGCTTCTCGGCAGGCGTGACATGGGACCGCACGCAGGGAGCGGCGGGATCCAGGTCACGGCTGTCGTTGAAGATGTACGTGTCCCATTCGCCGTTGCCGAGGTTGGGGATCACCTCGACGCACCGGTCGCCGGCGGCACCGCCCTCCTTCGCCTCCCCGAAGGGGAAGTCGGCGCAGGTGTCGGTGTCGACGAGCTCCGTCTGGGCCGTGAAGCCCCCGCAGGTGGCGGCGGTGCGGTCGGCCACGCCGCTCGTCGACCGGGTCAGCGGGCTGCCCTTCTTCCCCCAGGCGCCGTTGAGGTTCTTCTGGGCCCAGCCGTAGGCGGCCACGGCGCCGCCCGCGTCCGCGCCTGTGGCCTTCATCGGCACGACGGCCATGACGGAGGGGACGGCACAGCCCGCCACCGAAGTGCCGCCGACCGCGTCGTCGCATCTGATCTGACGCGCGTTCTTCCACGACGCGTTCGGGTCGGTCGCCGTCGCGCCCGGGGACGTCACGTACATCGCGTAGGACGTGAAGAAGGAGGCGGAGGAGCCCGTCGTCCGGGGCGAGGAGTAGGTGACGGTTCCGGTCAGGGTCTGGCCGAGGGTGATTCCGCCGCCGTACCAGGGAGCGGTCTTGGTGGCCGTGCAGCCGGCGTCGCAGGAGGCGCGGAACTTGACGTTGAGCGCGGCGACTTGGCCGGTGGCGCCGGTCATGGTGACGGAGACCTGCTCGCTCCAGGTCGTGGCCGTCGCCGAGAGGTCACCGCCGGTGGAGACCTCCAGGACGCCGCGGCCCACCTCAAGGCCGTTGGTGTCGCGGAGGATGTAGGTGACGTCGATGCCGGTCACGCAGTACGAGAAGCGCTCGTAGCTGTAGCTGCCGGGGTTGGTGATGTCGCAGCTGCCGGCGTCGGCGGCCGCGACCGCGGCGCGGGTCTGCTGTTGCATCGCTGTGCTCTTGGCCGGGGCAGGGCTCACGCTCACACATGCCTCGGCGGCGCCTGCCCGGCGTTCCTTCGAGCGTGCCCGCGTGGGCTCACAGTGCTCCCCGGAGTCCGCCGGGAAAGCGCCGGCCGTGGTGAGGGCCGCGGTCGCCGGCAGATCCGCCGAATCGATACTTCCCGCTTGTCGCGGCTTCGCTTCCGCCTCCTGCTGCGCATAGCTCACGCCGGATGTGGTGAGCCCCATGGTCACCACGGTCAGCAGGGTCAGTACGGCCGATCTGGCACGTATTCGTCCAGGCCGTTCAGGTCGTCTCGCACGCGTGATCGTCATACCTCTCCTCTTGGCAGGGGGGGACTGGCCGACTGCGGATGTTTCAGGGAAACTTGACCAGCCATGACGGCGGCACCACCCCGACGTGAAGCGCCGGGGTGGTGCCGCCGGAGTTGGTCAGCGCGCCGCGTAGCCGAAGCGGTCGCCGACTGCCGGGAGGCCGCCCGCGCCGGGCTGGTAGGTCGTGACCGGGGCGACGGCGCCGCCGGCGGTCACGTTGGACAGGGGCAGGGCGTACAAGGTGCCGTAGGTGCTCGGTCCCAGCGGCAGGCCGACGTACAGCTTGGTGCCGGTGTAGCGGATGCTCGAACCCAGCTGCTGGTCGGCGCCGGGCGCGGTGGGGATGCCGTCGCCGTCGCCCGCCTCCAGCCACCGGTCGTTGGCGCCCGGGGCGCCCAGCAGGGAGAAGGTGTGCACCGCGCCCGCCTTGGCCGCCGTGCCGATGGCCTCGCCGGGGGCGCCCACGGCCAGCTTCATCGTGGCCGTGGTGCTCAGGGCCCGCGGGGCGGTGTTGACCGCGGTCAGCGTGGTGCCCATGCGGTCCCCGGCCTCCGAGGTACCGGTCACGTCGTCCTCGCCGTTGCCCTGGGAGATGCCGTAGAGCTGGGTGACGGCGCCCGCGGCGGTGATGCGGAAGGTCAGGGCGGTGCCGGCGTCGGCCTTGGCGACGCCGTCGACGTCGAGGTCCTCACCGGGGGCGCCGACCGCGAGGATCGAGTCGGTGGCGCTGGTCGCGCCGGAGGGGCGGTACGGGGCCAGGGCCAGGGAGGAGCCGAACTGGTCGCCCGCCTCGGCGCCGCCGGAGACGGTGTCGAGGTCCTGGTCGAGCCCGAACTTCGGGGTGGGCAGGCCCGCGGAGGTCAGGGTGTGGCTGAACACCGCCAGGTTGCCGGCGCCGGCGTCCTCGCCGATGGCCTCACCGGGAGCGCCGACGGCGAAGAAGTTGGCGTCGGCCGCGACCGATCCGCCGAAGCCGTCGTTCGCCTCCGCGGCGCCGGGCACGTCGGTGCTGTCCTGGTGGACGACGATGTTGGTGGTGCCGTGGATGTAGAAGGCGGCGCCGGCCTTCGCCAGGCCGCTGACGGCCTCGCCAGGTGCGGTGCTGACCACGAACGGCTTGCCGGCGGCGGTGACGCCGGCCGCGACGGAGTCGCCGAACCGGTCGCCGGCCTGGGCGACGGCGGTGGCCAGGGAGCCGGCGCCGGAGCCCTCCTCGAAGTGGGTGTTCTTGAGCGCGCCGGTGCCCAGGCCGCCCGGGGCGCCGTGCAGGATGTCGAGCATGCCGGCGTCGGCCGTGCTGCCGATGTCCTCGGCCGGGGTGCCCACGACCAGGTCGGTGCAGCCGTCCTCGTTCCAGTCGACGGTGTCCAGGGACTCGCCGAACCAGTCGCTGGCCTCGGCGGCGCCGGGAACCCAGTCGAGGTTCTGATTGATCTCGGCGGTGCCCTTGCCGCCGCCGTAGACGATCCGCACCAGGCCCGCGGCGCCGACCCCGGCGACGGTCGCCCGCGGGTCGGAGATCGCGATGTCCTCGACGCCGTCGCAGTTGAAGTCGGTGACGCGGACCGCGCCGGTGGTGGAGCTCACCCAGGAGGCGAGGTCGTCCACGCGCGTGACGACACCGCCCGTGCGGGTCTCGGTGGTGTCGATGCCGTAGCAGCCGCCCTGGTACGACCGGCTGGCGAGCGCGGCCAGTTGGGCCGTGCCGCCGCTGCCCCGGAGCAGCGGGCCGCCCGTGTCGCCCATGCACGCGGCCGTGCCGCCGGTGCCGGTGACCGAGGCGGTCGTGGTGGCGGGGGCGTCCACGGTGAAGGTGCCGGTGTGCAGGCTCAGCGGTGCCCACTCGGTCGCGGTGCGGCCGTAGCCGGCGAGGCTGAGGGTCTCGCCGGCGGTGGGCGCCGTGGTGGCCAGCGAGATCGGGGACACGTTCGTGACGGGACGGTCGAGGCGGGCCAGTACCGCGTCGCGGTCGGTGCGCGGGACCAGTTCGACGATGTTGCGGGCGGCGCCGGCGGTGCCGGTGAGGTCGGAGCGGCCGATGACGGCGGTGGTCTTCGTGGCCGGCTTGCCGGCGGGCACGGACAGGCTCGCGGCGGGGTCGTCGGCGAAGCAGCTGGCCGCGGTGAGCAGCCACTCGCGGTCGACCAGGACACCCGAGCAGCCGCGGTCGTGGTCGCCGACGGTGATCTGCGCGGTGTAGGCGTAGGTGGTGTCGGCGGCGGCGACCGCGGGGCCGGTGACGGCGGCGGCGGAACCGGCGGCGAGCGCGGCGGAGCCGAAGGTCAGGGTGGCGGCCAGTGCGACGACGCGCACGGGTCTGGCGTAGGTCATGAAGTCGTTTCCCTGGTGGGTGGTGACGGATCGGACAGAAGGGCTCGGCGGGGCGCTACTTGGAGGTCCGAAGCTCCAGGAGCGTCCACTCACGGGCCTGTTCGTCCGAGCTCTCGCCCACGGGGGTCCAGGCGTTCTTCGTGATGTCGTACGACTGCTGCTCGGTACCGACCGTCATGTCCGCCTCGGTCGTGTAGTCGTTGCCCCGGATGAGGTAGACCGAGGGCAGCTCCAGGGTCAGCCAGCCGGAGTTGCCCTTGACGTCGAAGCAGACCTTGCTCCTGTCCCGGGCCTGGACCTCCAGCTGGCCGGTGCCGCTCGCGCAGTCGGCGAGCGTGATGTGGCCGTCGCCCCGCTTGAGCAGGATGTTCTTCTCGGCGAGGATCTTGTCCGCCTGCGGGTAGTCGAAGTCCTCGACCGCGTAACCCGGAGCCTCTCCGGCCACCGCGGCAGTACCTGCCGGGGCGTGGGACCCACCGGGGACGCCGGCCGCCAGGGCGGCCCATGCCAGAGCGCCGACCGCCGCGGTGCCCAGGGCGCGGGTCAGAAATCTCCCGCGTCGTTGCTGTATCGCAAATCGGCGCAGCTGCGCCGCAAATGTGGTGCGCGACTTCATCACTTTCCTCAACTCGTTGCTTCCAAAAAGATGTCCGTAACGTGGTTCAAGGCATGCGTGAAGGAATCGTCTTTCCCCCGTACAAAAAAGCCCCCCAAGAGCCGGGAGGCCGCCTTCCCCTCCTACATGCCACCCTGCTCCCCAGGGGTTTGTCCACTCCGCCAACAGCCCCAAAACGGACGGCAGTTGAGAGTGAGGCGTGACTCTCGCCACACAACTGGAATGGTTGTAGGGACTCTTATAAAGAAACTATAACGAAGGCGCGCCACGCTCTTCTCGGACGGATTTGATTCGCGGCACCAAATTGATTGCGCTGTGCACGCGCGTTGGTATGGTCACGTCATTGCGCAGGCAACGCATACGCCTCACGGGGGGCCACACATGACTGCCCGGGCATGCGGGGGATGCCTGCCGTGTCAGTGATCGCCGAGCTGCCTCGCCGGCAGAAACCACGAGGGCAACTTTCTATGCAGACGATTTTCTGGAGTCGCAGACGGCTCCTCGGTTCGCTCGCCGCCGTCACGGCCGCCGCCGCCACACCCCTGGCGTGGACGCCCGTGGCCCGCGCCGCCGAGACACCGGCCACGACGGCCGATCCACTCACCCTGCCGAACACCGACCGGGCGAAGGTGGTCAGGGCCTGGATGACCGGTGGCAGGGCCACCAAGGCGGCGGCTGCCGACGCGCTCTTCGGCACCGACGCCGACATCCAGGTCTTCCTCGGTCAGACCCTGCCGAGGGTGACGACGGAGGACAACCGCGTCGCGATCGCCAGCTACCTGGCCCGTTCCGGCAAGGGCTTGCGCCGCGAGGCCACCGCCGCTCTCGACGGCGGCGACAGCACGATTGCCGCCTTCCTCCAGGGCGGATACGAGTCGGCGCTCCTGGAAGACCTCCAGGTCGCCACCGCCACGCTGTCGGCCACCGGCGGAAAGGCCGTCCAGCGCAAGGCGTCCGCAGCCCTGGACACGGGCACGCGGGCGGCGCTGGAGTCTTTCCTGACGGAGGGCCAGTACGCCGCCCGCCTGGAGGACTCGCAGCTCCTGGTCGCCGCCATGCTGGTCAACGCCGGGCCCGAGGTGCAGAAGTACGCCAACCGCGCCCTGAACGGCACCGCGACGGACATCCAGTGGTTCCTCGACACCGGCCAGCACATCGCGCGCGCCCGCGACCAGGAGACGGCGACCATCGAGGAACTCGTCGCCGTCGTCGACAGGGAGGGCAAGCGCGCCCAGGCCGAGACAGACCTCGCCGTCGAGGCGTCCGAGCGGGCCCTGGCCGCCGCGGCCGAGGCCAAGAAGGCGGCGGAGAAGGCCGCGGCCGAGGCGGAGGCCGCGAAGGAGGACGTACAGAAGTCCGCCGCGGCGGCCCGAAAGGCGGCCGGCGCGGCCAAGGGCGCCGCGAACGCCGCCCGTATCGCCATCAACGCCTCCAACGCGGCCGTGAACGCCTCCCGCCGCGCCTCCTGGGCGGCCACGGCCGCCTCCCAGGCCGCGTCGGCCGCCGGAGGAGCCGCATCCCGTGCCTACAACGCGGCCATCGCCGCTTCCAAGGACGCGAGCAAGACCCAGGCGGCCAAGGACGCGGCGGTCGCGGCCCGCAACTCCGCCGCCAAGGCCCGTACCGCGGCCAAGGCCGCCGACTACGCGCGGGCCGCCTGTGCCCAGTCCGTCAACGCCAGTGCCTCGGCCGCCTCCGCGGCGCGTGACTCCGCGGCCGCCGCCACCGCCGCCGCGCAGGCCGCTGCCGCGTCCGGAGTCGCCCAGTCGCAGGCCGCCGAGGCCAAGCGCCAGGCCGCCATCGCCACCGCCGCCGCCAACCGCGCCACCAACGCCGCCTCCACCGCGCAGGCCCTCGCCAACACGGCGGCCTCCGCCGCGCGCGTCGCTCGGGACGCCGCCAACTCCGCCGCCGCCCACGCCGAGAAGGCAGCCGACGCCGTCGACGAGGCCGTGGCGAACGCGGGCAAGGCCATCGACTTCGCGAACAAGTCCACCGCCCACGCCGGCGAGGCCGTCAAGGCCGCCGACACCGCCACCAAGGCCGTCGCGGACGCCGTCGCGGTCGCCCAGGCGGCCCGGAACGCCGAGCAGGCGCGCCTTGAGCAGGAGCGGCTGCAGGGCCTGGACGAGGCCCGGCTGCTGGCCGAGATCGAGGCGGACGAGCAGGCCGAGTACGCGAACAAGCGGGCGCAGGAGGCGCAGACCGATCAGACGATCAAGGACCTGATCAGCGCCGCCGAGAAGGCCCTGTTCACGGACGGCGACCTGTCGCTCGCCGCCACTCTGGGCCGCAAGGCCGCCACCGGGCTGCTCGACGCCAAGGGCGCGTGGACGCGGGAGGCCGCCCAGTTCGCGCTGTCCGGCAGCGACGACGACGTGTTCTCCTGGATCGACCTCGACCGGGCGGTCGCCCGGAACCAGGACGACCGGGAGACCGTCCTGTACATCGCCCAGGTGTCCAACCCCGCCATCGCGGCGGCGGCGCACGCGGCGCTGGCCAGCAGCAGTTCCACGGCGGTGGGCGACTTCCTGACCTCCGGGGTGATCCGGGCCTCGCAGGACGACAACCGGGTGCAGATCGGCCGCATCCTCGACCAGAAGCCCGGTAGGGCCGTCACCGAGGCGGCCAACGACGCACTGGACAAGAACACCCCTGAGGCGTTGCAGGACTTCTTCGACCGCACCTACCCCGCCGCCGTACGGGAGGACGACGCGGTCGAGACCGCGACCTCGGTGGCGAACGGAGGCGAATACACCAAGGCCTACGGGGACGTCGCCCTGGAGGGGCCGACGTGGATGCGCAGGAACTTCGTCCAGGTGGTGCAGTACTCCTCGGCCCAGCTCGACCACGACTCCGCCACCCACGTCGCCGCGATCCAGGGGGCGATCGCCGCCGCGGCCAAGACCGCCTACACGGCGCAGCAGACCGCGGCACTGGCGTCGCAGGTGGCGGCGACCGCCCGCGAGGCGGCCGAGGAGGCGCAGGACTGGGCGGACAAGGCCATCGCCGCGGGGGCGAAGGCCGGCCAGTACTCCGACCAGGCCCGGCAGAACGCCGACGCGGCGGACAAGTCGGCCGCGGACGCGCGGGCCTCGGCGAACAAGGCCTCGGCTGCCGCGACGACGGCGCGCAGCGCCTCCCGCTCGGCGAACTACTCCGCGAACAAGGCCATCGACGCGGCCCGTTCGGCCCTGAACTCCGCCTACAGCGCCCAGGCGTCCGCGGCCAGCGCCCGCCAGTCCGAACTCGAAGCGGGCCGGGACGCGGCCGCGGCGGCCGCCGCGGCCAACCAGGCGCGCGCCATCGTCGTCCAGAAGCGTCAGGAGGAGGCCCGGGAGGCCGCCCGGGAGGCCGCCGAGAAGGCGCGGGAGGACCGGGACAACGGCAGGGACCCGGCCGACAGCGACACCAACGACGAGGTCAACGAGAACGGCAGCGGCGGCGACAACGACGACTGGTGGTCGGACGCCGGCTGGTGGGCCGACGCCTTCAACTACGTCAGCGTCGGCGCGGGATTGATCTCCGCCGGCCTCGGCGTCGCCAGCCTCGTCTTTCCCCCGTTCGCGGTCGTCGGTGTCCCGGCCGCGGCCGTGTTCGGCGGCATAGCGATGGGTGCCGGCGCGCTGGGCACCCTGTTCACCGGCATCGAACACGGCTTCACCAGCAGCGAGTTCATGTGGTCGGCGGCCGGCACCGCGCTGAGCCTGGTCACCTACGGCCAGTCCAGGTGGATCACCCCGGTCGCCAAGAGGGTGGCTCCCGCGGTGAAGCGGGTCGCGGAGGAGGGCAAGGAACTGGTCTCCTCGATCACCAGCGGCCTGTCGTCGATGTTCTGACCGCCGTCTCGGCGTCCCGGGCGGGTCACACGGATCCTCCGCCCGGGACCCCGCGCGGGTCGGCGCCCGTCCCGATCGACAACGGCTGCACCGGCGTGGCGTCGGTACCCGGCCCGGACGGCGCCGGGGTGGTGGCCCGCGGCCCGGAGGCATCGAAGCGTGGCCGCCGCCGAGTTGCAGGTCGGCGGTCGGAACCCGTCATGCCGGCCACTACCGCCCCGACCGGCGCCACGCTGGGAGTACCTGGATTTCGGGCTGTCCCGCCGCGTTCACGCGGGGCGCTCACCGAGGCGCGCCCCGCGTCCTGTGGCGCCAGGCCGTCGGGAACCGGGTGGCTTTCCTCCTTCACCGCTCCAGACGGCCGTTGAACCGCCGGGGCAGCCCCAGCGGGTTCCCGTCCCGCAACTCCGGCGGCAGCAACGCCTCCGGCGCCCCCTGGTACACGACCGGCCGCAGCCACCGCTCGATCGCCGTACCGCCCACGGAGGTGGACGTCGAGGTCGTGGCCGGGTAGGGCCCGCCGTGGTGCTGGGCCGGCGCGACCGCGACTCCGGTCGGCCACCCGTTCACCAGCACGCGCCCCGCGAGCGGCGTCAGCTCCGCGAGCAGCTCCGGCCCGCGCCCCTCCCCCGCGGCCTCCTCCGCCGACAGATGCACCGTCGCCGTGAGGTTGCCCGGCAGCCGGGAGAGCACGGCCGTCGCCTCGCCCGCGTCCTCGTAGCGGACCACGACCGTGACGGGCCCGAAGCACTCCTCCAGCAGCAGGTCGTGCGCGCCCTCGCGCGCCAGCTTCCGCGCCGGCACCGTCAGGAAGCCCGCGCTGACCGTGTGCTCACCGCCCGCGCCGGGCGTCACGGGCGACTCGACGCCGTCGAGCGCGGCCCGCTCGGCGACGCCGGCGACGAAGTTGTCCCGCATCCGGTGGTCCAGCAGCACGCCGGCCTCGGTGTTGCTGACCGCGTCCGTCAGCGACTTCACGAGCCGGTCCCCCGCCGCGCCGGACGGCGCCAGCACCAGCCCGGGCTTCACGCAGAACTGCCCCACGCCCAGCGTCATCGAGCCCGCGAGCCCGCCGCCGATCTGCTCGGCGCGCTCCTCGGCAGCCGCCTCCGTGACGAGCACCGGGTTCAGGGAGCCCAGCTCGCCGTGGAAGGGGATCGGGACGGGGCGGGCGGCCGCCGCGTCGAAGAGGGCGCGCCCACCGCGTACCGAACCGGTGAACCCGGCCGCCGCGACCAGCGGATGCCCGATCAGCTCCACCCCCGCCTCGAAGCCGTGGACGAGGCCCACCACCCCGTCGGGGATGCCGTGCTCCCGGGCGGCCCGGCGCAGCACCTTGGCGACCAGCTCGGACAGCGCCGGGTGGTCGGGGTGGGCCTTGACGACGACGGGGCAGCCGGCGGCGAGCGCGCTGGCGGTGTCACCGCCGGCGACGGAGAAGGCGAAGGGGAAGTTGGAGGCGGAGTAGACGGCGACGACGCCCAGCGGGACCTTGTGGCGGCGCAGGTCGGGGACGGGCGGGGTGGCCGTGTCGTCGGGGTGGTCGATGACGACGTCCAGGAAGGCGCCCTCGTCGACGATGCCGCCGAAGGCCCGCAACTGGTAGCACGTGCGCGCGAGTTCGCCGGTCAGCCGGACGGGGCCGAGCGCGGTCTCGGCGTCGGCGGTCTCCACGAGCCCGTCCCGCGCCGCCTCCAGCTCGTCCGCGGCGGTGCGCAGGAAGGCCGCGCGGACGGCGCGGTCGGCGAGGGCGCCCCGGGCGGCGTGCGCGGCGCGGACGGTGGTTTCCACCTCCTGGGCTGTGGCTTCCACCGCAACCTGTTCCCGCTGCTTCCCGGTACGGGGGTCGACACTCCAGACTGGTGCTGCTGCCACCGCGGGTCCCTCCAGATGTCTTGCCGCAGTACGTAGGTCACTCTCCACGTCACCGACCAGCGCTGTTCGATATACTGAACGCTGTCTCTGTTCGTGAATATGATGGAGACTATATCTCTGGTTTCCCGTCGAACGAAGGGGTCAAAGGCGATGTCGGCAGCCGAGACAGGCGGCGGGGCGCAGGTCAAGTCCGCGGTGCGGACGGTGGAATTGCTCGAGTACTTCGCGGGAAGTCCCGGTATGCACTCGCTGGCCGCCGTCCAGGAGGCCGTGGGCTACCCCAAGTCGAGCCTGTACATGCTGCTGCGCACCCTCGTCGAGCTCGGCTGGGTGGAAACGGACGCCACGGGCACGCGGTACGGCATCGGCGTGCGGGCGCTGCTCGTCGGCACGTCGTACATCGACGGCGACGAGGTGGTCGCGGTGGCCCGGCCGACCCTGGACCGGCTCTCGGACGACACCACGGAGACCATCCACCTGGCGCGCCTGGACGGCACCAACGTCGTCTATCTCGCCACCCGCCAGTCGCAGCACTACCTGCGCCCGTTCACCCGGGTCGGCCGCCGGCTGCCCGCGCACTCCACCTCGCTGGGCAAGGTGCTGCTCAGCACCTTCTCCGACGAGCAGGTGCGCAAGCTCCTGCCGGAGACGCTGCCCGCGCTGACCGAGCACACCATCACCGACCGGGAGAAGCTCATCGAGGAGCTGCACCAGGTACGGGAGCAGGGCTACGCCGTCGACCGCGAGGAGAACACCCTCGGCCTGCGCTGCTTCGGCGTGGCGATCCCCTACCGCACCCCGGCCCGCGACGCCATCAGCTGCTCGATCCCGGTGGCCCGGCTCACCCCCGCGCACGAACAGATGGTGAAGGACGCCCTGTTCGACGCCCGCGACCGCCTGACGCTCGCCACGCGGAGGCTGTGAGCCACGGGGCTTGCCCGGCCTCCCCCGTGCGGCCCGGGACCCTGTCCCAGGCGGTGATCGCGGCGTACGAGGCCGGTTTTCTGAGGAGCGGATGAGAAATGCGGACGGAAGGGAACGTTCCGCCCCGTGCCGCTCGTCTTCAGTAGCGGAATGAACAAGACGATCAGGCGGGCGTCGGTCTTCACGCTGCTCCTGGTGCTGGTCCTGCTGGTCCGGGCCACCTGGGTGCAGTTCTACGAGGGCCAGGCACTCGCGGACGACAAGGACAACCGGCGGAACGCGATCGAGCTGTACAGCGAGCCGCTCGGCAACATCGTCGTGGCCGGCGACTCGGTGACCGGCTCGGCCCGGACGACAAGTGGCGACCTCAGATACAAGCGGACGTACAAGGACGGCGCGCTGTACGCGGCGGTGACCGGCTACAGCTCGCAGGTCTACGGCGCCACCCAGCTGGAGGGCATCTACCAGGACCTGCTGGACGGCAGCGACACGCGGCTGAAGACCGTGATGGACACGGTCACCGACAAGCGCGCCGACCCCGGTGACGTGATCACGACGATCGACCCGGACGCCCAGCGGGCGGCGTTCGAGGCGCTCGGTGACAAGAAGGGCGCCGCCGTCGCGATCGACCCGAAGAGCGGGAGGATCCTGGCTGTCGTCTCCACCCCGTCGTACGACCCGTCGGAGATCACCGCGGGCAACTCGGAGGTCTGGACGCAGCTCACCGAGAACGACGAGGACAAGCCGATGACCAACCGGGCGCTGCGCCAGCCGCTGCCCCCCGGCTCCACCTTCAAGCTGGTGGTGGCGGCGGCCGCGCTGGAGGACGGGCTGTACGCGTCGGTGGACGACAGGACGAAGAGCCCCGACCCGTACCCGCTGCCGCAGTCCTCGGACAACCTCACCAACGAGAACCCGGACGCGCCCTGCGAAAACGCGTCGATCCGGGTCGCGCTCCAGTACTCCTGCAACAACGTCTTCGGCAAGATGGCCGTCGACCTGGGCCAGGACAAGGTCCGCGCGATGGCGGAGGAGTTCGGGTTCAACGACGGCGAGCAGGACGTCCCGGTGCGCGCCTACGAGAGCGTGTATCCGAAGGACATGGACGACGCGCAGACCGCGCTGTCGGGCATCGGCCAGTTCGACGTGACCGCGACGCCGCTCCAGATCGCCATGGTGTCCGCAGCCCTGGCCAGCGGGGGCGAGCTGGTCGAGCCCCACATGGTGTCGAAGATCACCGATCACAGCGGCGATGTACTGGAGGACTACGACGACAACGCCTCCAGCAGGGAGATCGTCAGCTCGGAGACCGCCGAGCAGTTGCAGTCGGCGATGCAGACGGTCGTCGAGGAGGGCACGGGGTCGAACGCGCAGATCCCCGGCGCCACCGTCGGCGGCAAGACGGGTACGGCCCAGCACGGCGAGAACAACAGCAAGACGCCGTACGCCTGGTTCACCTCGTACGCCAAGTCCGACTCCTCGGACAAGGAGGTCGCCGTGGCGGTGGTGGTGGAGCAGTCGGACGCGGAGCGCTCGGAGGTCAGCGGCAACGGACTGGCCGCGCCGGTGGCCAAGGCCGTCATGGAGGCGGCGCTGCGGTAGGGCGAGGGGGGCGACCCGACGGGGTTGCCCCCCTCTCACCACCTCACCTGACGCCGAGAAGCTGCTCGATCGGGTCGATCGCGAAGTACACCAGGAACAGCGCCGAGGTCCCCCACAGCAGCCAGTGGACCTCCTTGGCCTTGCCGAGCACCGTCTTGATGACGACGTAGGCGAGGAAGCCCGCGCCGATGCCGTTGGTGATGGAGTACGTGAACGGCATCACGGCGATGGTCAGGAACGCCGGGACGGCGATCTCGTAGCGGTCCCAGTCGATGTGCTTGACCTGGGTCATCATCAGGAAACCGACGGCGACCAGGGCCGGGGCGGCCGCCTGGAGCGGGACGATGGTGAGCAGCGGCGTGAGGAACAGGGCGAGGGCGAACAGGCCGCCGGTGACGAGGTTGGAGAAGCCGGTGCGTGCGCCCTCGCCGACGCCGGCCGCCGACTCGATGTAGGACGTCGCGGACGAGGAGGACGCGGCGCCGCCCGCGACGGCCGCCGCGCCGTCGATGAGCAGGACCCGGCCGAGGTTCGGGACCTTTCCGTCCTCGTCGAGCAGCCCCGCCTCGGCGCTGATGCCGACGACCGTGCCCATGGTGTCGAAGAAGTCGGACAGGATCAGCGTGAAGATCAGGAGTACGACGGTGACGACGCCGACACCGGGCTCGCCGAACGCGCCGAAGAGGTCGAAGTCGCCGATCAGGCCGAAGTCGGGGCTGTCGACGACCTGGTCGGGCCAGGCGGGTGTGGTCAGGCCCCAGGTCTTGATGTCGGCGAGGGAGTCGACGAGTATCGCGACGACCGTCATGGTCACGATGCTGATCAGGATGGCGCCCTTGACCCGGCGGGCGAGCAGCCCGACGGTCAGCAGCACCCCGAGGCAGAAGACGAGCATCGGCCACCCCGTGAGCGTGCCGGAGCCGCCCAGCTGAACGGGCACGGTGGTGTTCGCGGCGTCCGGGATCCGGCTGACGAAGCCGGCGTCGACGAAGCCGATGAACGCGATGAACAGGCCGATGCCGACGCTGATCGCCTGCTTGAGGGGCTGCGGGATGGCGTGCATCACGGCCTCACGCAGGCCGGTCACCACCAGGACGCAGATCAGCAGGCCTTCGACGACGATCAGGCCCATCGCGTCGGCCCAGCTCATCAGCGGGGCGATCTGGAAGGCGACGACGGCGTTGAGGCCGAGTCCGGCGGCGAGGGCGAGGGGCAGGTTGCCGCCGACGCCCATGACGACGGTCATGACGGCGGCCACCAGGGCGGTGGCGGTGGTGAGTTGGACGGCGTCGAGCTGCTGGCCGTACTTGTCCTCGGCGCTGCCCAGGATGAGGGGATTCAGGACAAGGATGTAGGCCATCGTGAAGAACGTGGCGAGACCGCCGCGTATCTCCCGGCCGAAGGTGGATCCCCGTTCGGAGATCCTGAAGAACCGATCGACCCCGTTCCCCGCCGCGGGCGGCTCACTTGGCCGGTCGGTCGCCTTCCTCAGTTCGGACATGGCTGAGCTCCCTGATGCCTGAATGATCGATGTGCGAACGCTGGCAGGATTGTTCCCACGCGCCACCACGTCCAGGTTTTCCCCGTGTTACGGAATCGGCCTTCCCCGCCCCGGATCGGGGCACGGGGAACTGCGCGACCGATCGGGGACGGCCCGTGGCGCGGGGGCCGCGGGCCGTCCCACTGTCGTGCCGGCGTGCTAACCCTTCTGCCGGCTCCACTCGGCCTGGGCCTCGTTCAGCTGGTCGGCCAGTGTGTTCAGGAAGTCCTGCGGGCTCAGGTCGCCCAGCAGGACCTTCTGGAAGTTCGGCTCGTTGTCCGCCTTGGAGATCGTGTTCCAGTCCGGCAGGTGGTACGGCAGTTGCACGATCGTCGTCGAGCCGTCACTCAGCGCCTGCGCGGCCAGCTTCGTCGGCTCCGCCTCCGAGATCCACGCGTCCTTCGCCGCGTCGGCGTGCGAAGGCACCTGGCCCGCCGTCCTGTTGAACTTCGAGTTCTGCGCGTGCGACGTGGCGAACTCGATGAACTTCCACGCGGCTTCCTTGTTCCTGGAGGCCCTGAACAGCCCCATCCCGTCCACCGGGTTGGACACCTGCACCCGCTTGCCCCCGGGCCCCGTCGGCTGCGGAATCCCCCGGAACCTCTCGCCTCCCAGCGCCTTCACGTGGTCCTGGTACGAGCCCAGGTTGTGGTTCAGCATCCCGATCGTGTGCCGGAATCCCACTGCGCCACCATCTTGGTGAAGTCGTTGTTGAGGTCGGCGGCCGGGGTGACCTTCTTGTACAGGGCGGCGTACTTCTCCAGCGCCGCCACGTTCGCCGGGTCGTTCACGGTGGTCTTCCCGCCGCTCGCGTCCCAGAAGGACGTGATGCCCGACTGCCCGTACATCGCGTCCAGGGCCTGGGCGATCGAGCCCGCGCCGCCCCGGATCGTGTACCCGAACTCCCAGACCGCGCGCAGCAGCGTGGACAGCACGATGGCGTCCTTCAGGTGCGGCAACGTGATGTGCCAGAACTGCTTCAGCCGGCTCGCCCCGTCGACCTCGACGGCCTCGTACAGGTCCTTCGAGACGGACTGGAGGTCGGCGAGGATGAGGATCGCGAAGAAGGGCACTCCGCGCCACAGGTCGGCGACGACCGCCGCCGGGAAGACGGTGGAGGTGTCCGAGAGCCAGCTGGTGCCGTAGGAGCCGACGCCCAGGTCCGCGAGGTAACGGGTGATGCCCGTCTGGGAGTTGTAGAGCAGCACCCAGATCGCCGAGGTCAGCACACCGGAGACGGCCCACGGGGAGAAGACCAGTGCCCGCCCCAGCGCGCGGCCCATGAACGTCTGGTTGACGATCAGGGCGAGGGCGAGCCCGAAGAGCAGCTGGAGCCCGACCTCGACGACGACCCACTTCGCGCTGAAGACCAGCGTGTCCCAGAAGACCGGGTCCTCGGTGAACGCGTGGACGAAGTTGTCGAGGCCCGCGAAGCCGTTCCGCCACGGTTTGGTCGGGTTGTACTCCTGGAGGCTGTAGTAGAAGACGCTGAGCACCGGGTAGGCGATGAAGCCCAGCATCAGCAGGGCCGCCGGGGCGATCAGCAGATACGGCAGTCCGCGCGGCGTGGCGGAGGCACGGCGCCGCCTCGGTGGCGGGGGCGGTTACGCCACGGCTGCGGCTTGGGCCATGACTGTTCTCCGTTCTCGGTGAAGCTCGGTGAAGCCCTTTCCGATCGTCGTTCGAGATCTCGACCGCATGGTGTCGCGGCCGGGGGTGGTGGTTCAGCCCGCGTACGGGTCCCGCACCGTGCCCGGCCGCGCGAGGAACGCGAAGTCGCAGCCGGTGTCCGCCTGGGTGATCTGTTCGCTGTAGAGCGCCCCGTAGCCGCGCTCGTACCGGGCGGGCGGCGGCGTCCACGCCGCCCTGCGGCGTTCCAGCTCGGCGTCGTCCACGTCGAGTCGGAGGGTGCGTGCCGCGACGTCGAGGGTGATGGAGTCACCGGTCCTGACCAGGGCGAGCGGGCCGCCGACGTGCGACTCGGGCGCCACGTGCAGCACGCACGCGCCGTAACTCGTGCCGCTCATCCGGGCGTCGGAGATCCGCACCATGTCGCGGACGCCCTGCTTCAGCAGATGGTCGGGGAGGGGCAGCATGCCGTACTCGGGCATGCCGGGGCCGCCCTTGGGCCCGGCGCCCCGCAGCACCAGCACGCTGTCCGCCGTGATGTTCAGGGACGGGTCGTCGATGGTCCGCTGCATGGTCCGGTAGTCGTCGAAGACGACCGCGGGGCCGGTGTGCTCGAGCAGGTGCGGTGCGGCGGCGATGTGCTTGATGACGGCGCCGTCCGGGCAGAGGTTGCCGCGCAGCACGGCGACCCCGCCCTCGGGCGCGACCGGGTTGTCGCGGGGCCGGATGACGTCGTCGTCGTGCACCTGGGCGCCGGCGAGCTGTTCGCGCAGGGTGTCGTGGGAGACGGTGGGCCGGTCCAGGTGGAGCAGGTCCGGGATGCGGGAGAGGAACCCGGGCAGCCCGCCGGCGAAGTGGAAGTCCTCCATGAGGTACTTCCGGCCGCCGGGCCGGACGTCGGCGAGCACCGGCACCGTGCGGGCGATGCGGTCGAAGTCGTCGAGGGTGAGCCCGACCCCCGCCCGGCCCGCCATGGCGATGAGGTGGATGACGGCGTTGGTGGAGCCGCCGAGGCCCAGGACGGTGGTGACGGCGTCCTCGAAGGCGTCGCGGGTGAGGATGTCGTTCAGGGTGCGGCCCCGGTGGACCAGTTCGACGATCCTCAGGCCGGCCGCGGCGGCCATCCGGTCGTGCCCGGAGTCCACGGCGGGAATGCTGGACGCGCCGGGCACGGTCACGCCGAGCGCCTCCGCGGCGGCGGTGAGGGTGGACGCCGTGCCCATCGTCATGCAGTGACCGGGCGAGCGTGCCAGGCCGCTCTCCAGCTCGGCCAGCTCGCAGTCGCCGATGAGGCCGGCCCGCCTGTCGTCCCAGTACTTCCACATGTCGGTGCCGGAGCCGAGCACCTCGCCCCGCCAGTGGCCGGGCAGCATCGGCCCGGCGGGCACGAAGACGGTCGGCAGGTCGACGCTCGCGGCCCCCATGAGGAGGGCGGGCGTGGTCTTGTCGCAGCCGCCCATCAGGACCGCGCCGTCGACCGGGTACGACCGCAGCAGTTCCTCGGTCTCCATCGCGAGGAGGTTGCGGTAGAGCATCGGGGTCGGCTTCTGGAAGGTCTCGCTGAGCGTGGCGACCGGGAACTCCAGCGGGAAGCCGCCCGCCTGCCAGACCCCCCGCTTGACCGCCTGGGCGCGATCACGGAGGTGCACATGACAGGGGTTGATGTCGGACCAGGTGTTGAGGATCGCGACGACGGGCTTGCCAAGGTGTTCCTCGGGCAGATAGCCGAGCTGGCGGGTCCGGGCGCGGTGACTGAAGGACCGCAGGCCCTCCGTGCCGTACCACTGGTGGCTTCTGAGCTCCTCCGGGCGCTTCCTGGCGGTCATGCCGACCACCCGGAGGCGATGGCGGCGACCTCGGCGCGCTCGTTGCCGGGCAGCTGTCTGCTCGGCGGGCGGACGTCGCGGCGGCACAGCCCGAGGGAGGCGAGGGCCTCCTTGACGACGGTGACGTTGTCCGCGGAACCGTTCGCGGCACGCAGTTCCTCGAAGCGGCGGATCTGCTCCCAGACCTTCATGGCGGCCGGGTAGTCGCCGGAGCGCAGCGCCTCGATCATGTTCAGCGAGACGGCCGGGGCGACGTTCACCAGGCCGGAGGTGAAACCGGTGGCGCCCGCGGAGAAGTAGGACGGGGCGTACGGCTCGGCGAGGCCGGCCACCCAGACGAACCGGTCCAGCCCCGCGTCCCGGGCGAAGGCGGCGAAGCGGGCGGCGTCCGGGACGGCGTACTTGACGCCGACGACGTTGGGGCAGGCGTCGGCGAGTTCGGCGAGGCGTGCGCCGGGCAGCCGCGCGTCGCGCAGGTAGGGGACGACGCCGAGCTCGGGGACGGCCTCGGCGATCGCGCGGTGGTAGTCGACCCAGCCGCTCTGCGAGACGTACGGGTGGACGGGCTGGTGGACCATCACCATCCGGGCGCCGTGCTCCCGGGCGTGCCGGGCGGAGGCGACGGCGGTGGGCACGTCGTGGCCGACGCCGGCCAGGACCACCGCGCGGTCGCCGGCCTCGTCGAGGGTCAGCTCGGTGACGAGGCGGCGCTCCGCAGGGGTGAGGGCGTAGAACTCGCCGGTGTTGCCATTGGGCGTGAGGGTCCTGATCCCGGCGTCGAGCAGCCGACGCAGCAGGGCCCGGTGGGTGTCAGGGTCGACGGATCCGTCCTCGGCGAACGGGGTCACCGGGATCGCCACCACGTCGGCCAGGGCCTCCCGCTGGGTCTCGAAGGTCGTGGTCATGCCGGGCCGCCCTCTCCCCGGGCCCCGGCCTCCGCCGCGGGGAAGGCCCGCTCGACGAAGGACGCGATATGGGCGTGCAGGGCGCGCGCGGCACCGTCGGCGTCCCTGTCCAGGGCCAGCCGCAGGATCTCGCGGTGCTCGGCGGCCTCCCGCTCCCAGGACGGGTCGGCGGCCCAGGCGACGGCGGAGACGAGGGCGGCCTGGTCGCGGACCTCGTCGAGCATCCGGCCGAGCAGGGGGTTTCCGCAGGGCACGTAGAGGGCGCGGTGGAACTCCCGGTTGGCCAGGGACCTTTCGGCGGTGTCGGTGGCCTCGTCGGCGAGGGTCAGCGCGGCCCGCGCGGCGTCGAGGGCGGCCCCGCGCCGGACGGACCGCCGCAGCGCCTCCGGCTCCAGCAGCAGCCGCACGTCGTAGACCTCGCGCGCCATGTCCGCGTCCACCATGCGCACGGTGACGCCCTTGTACTGGTTCGTCACCACCAGTCCGGTCCCGGCGAGCGTCTTGAGCGCCTCGCGCACCGGAGTCTTCGACACCCCGAACTGCGCGGCGAGGTCGGTCTCCACCAGGGCCTGGCCGGGCGTCAGCCGGCCGGTGAGGATGCGGCGTTTGATCTCCTCCAGCACGTACTGCGTGCGGGAGGGGATCGGCGTGGGCACAGAGGTCATGCGCGCCTCTCGGATCTCGCGTCGCGTACCGGGATCGTGTATCGGATCTCGCGTATCGCGTCTCATATATGACGTACGAAGTACGACGCGTTGAAGGTAGGAGCGCCTCTGTGGTTCGTCAATGCCTCTGACAGAAGAAGTAGGGACAGGCGAGGCCGGTGCTCGGTGTCACCGGCCGGGGCGCCACCCCGGGTCCCGGCCGCTCAGTCCCACGGCCCGGTCGAGCAGCGGCGCGTCCTGCGGGACGGTGACGACGGGACCGAACAGGCTCCCGTCACGGACCGTCTCCTCGGCCGCCGCGAGCAGGAAGCCGTACGCCGAGCGCAGCGCCGCCGGGTCGGGCTCGTAGGGCCGGCCGGTGGCGCGGGCCAGGTCCCAGGCGTGGATCAGCAGTTCGTCGGCCGCGATCACGCCCGCGAGATCGCCGGGCAGGTCCACGCCGCCCGCCCGGGTCATGCCGGTCCAGGCGGCCGGGTCGCGCCAGGCGTCGGCGAGTTCGTCGAGGGCCTTGGGCAGCTCCTCGCGCCAGCCGGGGCCGATGTCCGGCACGGCCGTGTCCGGGGCGGTGTCGGTCGTCGGGCCGAGCGCCTTGCGCCCGGCGTCCCGGAAGGCGACGGAGAGTCCCACCAGGTGCCCCAGCAGGTTGCGCACCGCCATCTTCGGGCACGGCGTCGGGTCGGCGAGCTGCTCGTCTGTCACCCCGGCGGCGAGCTCCGCGACGATCCTGGTCTGCGGGCCGAGGTCGAAAGGGGTCGGGTCGGTCATCGGGTGCTCCTCGAGGGTGGTGTCCTGGGAGGCAGACCTATGCCGGCGCCCGAAATCATCGGTCCCCGGTCCGGTTTCCCAGGCACTTGCCCGATCCGGGCCGAGGGGCCTTGGACCGACGATGACCAGTCATGACCGGTACGCACGGCAACACCGACGGGAGCGGCGGGATCCGGCGCCTCCTGGGCGACCGCAACGCGGCCCTCTACCTCACCGGCGTGGTGATCTCCGGCCTGGGCACCTCCGCCCTGTGGCTGGCATCCGGGGTCTGGGTGAAGGAGCTGACCGGCTCGGACGGCCTCGCCGCGCTGAGCCTGCTCGCCATGTGGGCCCCCACCCTCGCCGGCCCCCTCCTGGGCGCCCTGGCCGACCGCGTCCGCCGCAAGCCCCTGCTGATCGGCACGAACCTGCTGATGGCGGCGCTCCTGCCCGCGCTGCTCACGGTGGACGCCCCGGCGGACGTGTGGCTGCTGTTCGCGGTCCTGTTCGTGTACGGCGCGGCAGGCGTCGTCCAGGACGCCGCCGAGTCGGCGCTCGTCACCGCCGCGCTCGACCCCGCCCTGCTCGGCGACTTCAACGGCCTGCGCCTGACCCTCGCCGAAGGCACGAAGCTGATCGCCCCGCCGGCCGGCGCGGCCGCCTACGCGGCGTACGGCGGGGCGAGCGTGGCGCTGCTGGACGCGGCCACGTTCGTGCTCGCGACGGGCCTCTACGCCGCGCTGCGCGTCCGCGAGAACCCGCCCACCCCGGGTCGGCGCGCCCCCGTGGCCGAGGGCGCCCGGCACCTGTGGGCGCACCCGCGCCTGCGCCCCCTCGTCCTCGCCGGCGGCACGACCATGCTCCTCGCAGGTTTCAACGGCGCCCTGGTGTACGCCGTCGTGGAGCGCCTCGGGCACCCCCCGGCGTACGCGGGTGTCCTCGCAGCCCTCCAGGGGCTCGGGTCGGTCGTGGCCGGCCTCGCCTCGGGCCCCGCTCTGCGCCACCTCGGTGAGCGCCGGTTCGTGGTGGCCGGGATCGTGCTCACCGGCGTCGCGGTGGCGCTGCGGGCGGTGCCGTACGACCCGGCGGCCTGGGCGGGCAGCGTGGCGATCGGCGCCGGGCTGACCTGTGTGCTGATCGCCGCCCTGACCGGCGTACAGCGGGACACCCCGGACGCCCTGCTGGGCCGCGCGGCCGCCACGGCAAGCACCCTGCTGTTCGCCCCGAACGTGCTGGGGCTCGCGGCGGGAGCGGTCCTGGTCGAAGTGCTCCCCCACCAGCCGCTGCTCGTACTGCTGGGCGTGGCCCTGCTCCTGACGCCGCTTCAGCTGCTCCTCAGGGCCTCCCGCACCGCCGCGAGGTCGCCGTCCGACGCCAGCCCGGCGTGATAGAGCCGCAGTTCCGTGGCCCCGAGGGCACGCGCGCGTGCGGCGTCCTCGGCCAGGGCGCCGGGGCGCCCGCCCATCCCGGACACCACGGTGAAGTTGGCGGCGAGCACGGCGCCCTCGGGGGCCGACTCGGCGAACGGCGTCAGCGGGCCCGCCCCGCTCGTGCACGGCACGACCACGCCGTCCGCGACGGACAGGATGTGCGCCGGGTCGACGCCCGCGTTGGCACCGCAGTGGTACGACACCGGATCCGCGTGGAGGAGGACCTGGAAGCCCTCGGGTGCGGCGGCGCGGACCGCCGCGACCGCCGTCTCCTGGAGGGTGCGTGCCGTGTCGTCGCGCCACGCGCGCGTGGCGGTCGCCAGGGTCTCGCCGAGCAGCTTCCCGACGCCCGCCCAGCCCCCGTCCGACGGCGCGCCCTGCCACACCGGCTCCAGCGCGGTCCGTACGGCGCCGGCCAGCCGGTCGGGGTCGAGGCCCTGCGCGGCGTAGCCCGCCCGGCAGGCGGGGCAGAAGCACAGCGACATCAGGTACTGGCCGGCGTCCCCCAGGGCGACGCCCGCGATCTTGTCGTGGGCGTGCAGATGGGCGAGGCCGTACCAGCCGAGGGACTCCAGCTCGGTGCCGCGCGCGCCCGGCCGTACGGCGGCCTCCGCGGCCAGCTCCACGAGGTACGCGCGAGTGGCGGGCTGTGCGACGCAGGGCGCCCAGGGATAGCGGTCGCCGTACGCGTTGGCGACGGAGGTGTCCGGATGCTCGGCGCCCAGCCGGGAGTTGTGCGCGAGGACCACCCATGTGTGCACCTGAAGGCCGGCGTCCGCGAGGGCGGCGGCCGCCTCGCCGTACGCGTCGCCGGGCGCCCAGTCGCCCGCCGGGCAGGGGCGCAGGGGGCGGCCCTCCCAGCGGGCGCCGGGCGGGTAGAGCACGGCGGCGTGCTCGGCGGTGACGACCCGGTGGCGGGGGTGTCGGGGCGTGAGGGCGCGCGTGGAGTGGTAGGCGGCGGCGAGCGTCACCTGGTCCACGCCGAGCTCGGCGATTCGGGCCGGGGCCCCCGGGTCCCCGTTGACGTCCCAGGGGTAGAGGAACGCCGACGCCTTCACAGGCCCTCCTCCAGCAGCGCGTGGCCACGCTCGATCACCTGGGCGAGCTGCTTGACGTGGTCCTCGCCCGGCTCGTGCAGCGGGGGGCGCACTTCGCCCACATCGAGCCCGCGCAGCCGTACGCCCGCCTTGACGAGGGAGACGGCGAAGCCGCGGCCCTGGGCGCGCAGTTCGACGAACGGCCGGTAGAAGCCGTCCAGCAGGCGGTGGACGGTGCGGTCGTCACCGCGGGCGAGGGCGGCGTGGAAGGCGAGGGCGATCTCGGGGGCGAAGCAGAACACGGCCGAGGAGTAGAGCGGGACGCCGATCGCGCGGTAGGCGAGCTGGGTCTGCTCGGCGGTCGGCAGTCCGTTGAAGTAGAGGAAGTCGCCCGGGACTTCGGTGCGTACGGCGCTCACGATCCGCTGCATCAGGTCCAGGTCGCCGAGGCCGTCCTTGAGGCCGATGATCCCGTCCGTGCGGGCGAGGTCGGCGACGGTCTCGGGGGTGAACACGGCGTTGTCGCGCTGGTAGACGACGACCGGGAGGGCGGTGGCCGACGCGAGCTCCCGGTAGTGCCGCAGCAGGCCCTCCTGCCCGGCGAGGACGAGGTACGGCGGCATGGCGAGCAGCCCGTCCGCCCCGGCCCGTTCGGCGGTCCGGGCGTAGCGCGCGGCGAGCGCGGTGCCGTATCCGGCGCCGGCGACGACCGGCACGCGCCCCGCCGTCTCCTCCACCGCCGCCCGGACGCAGGTCTCGAACTCCTCCGGTGTGAGCGCGTGGAACTCGCCGGTGCCGCAGCAGGCGAAGACGGCGGCGGCTCCGGCCTCGACCCCCCGGCGGACATGGGCACGGTAGGCGTCGAGGTGCAGGGAACCGTCGGGTCCGAAGGCGGTGACCGGAAAGAACAGCGGCCCGCTGGGGACGCTGAGGCGGGCGGCGAGCGGTGCTGGCGTCACAGGCTCTCCAAGGTCCATATTCATGTTTCGCGTCCACATTCCTGAACATGCTCACGCTAAGGTGGTGACCCGCGGGGGGTCAAGCAGGTCAACCCCCGATGCACCAGCGGATTCCCTGCCTCCGCGCGCCTCTTGACGGGCGTGGTCCCGCTCCTTAGCGTGTCCACGCATGTGAATTCCGTGCACGCATACGGTCGTTCGCCCACACCGCTCGCTCATGGAGACCCCGCAAGGAGACCCGAGGATGCCCGCTCCCCGCACCGTTCTGCTCACCGGCGCCGCCGGCGGGCTCGGCACCCTGATGCGGGACCTGCTCCCGGCGTACGGGTACACGCTGCGCCTGCTCGATCTGCGTCCCGTCGAGGGCGCGCCGGACGCGCTCGCCGCGGACCTGGCCGACCGGGCGGCCCTGCGCGAGGCCGTGCGGGACGTCGACGCGATCGTCCATCTCGCGGGCATCTCCCTGGAAGCCCCCTTCGAGAAGATCCTCAAGGCGAACATCGAGGGGACGTACAACCTGTACGAGGCCGCCCGCGAGGAAGGCGTCCCGCGCGTCGTCTTCGCCTCCTCCAACCACGCCGTGGGCTACACCCCGCGGCCCCGGGACGGCGACCCGCTGATCCCGATCGACGCCCCGCGCCGCCCGGACACCTTCTACGGCCTGTCCAAGTCCTTCGGCGAGGACCTCGCACAGTTCTACTGGGACAAGTACGGCATGGAGACCGTCTCCGTCCGCATCGGCTCCTGCTTCCCGGAACCGACCAGCGTGCGCATGCTCTCGGTGTGGATGAGCCCCGCCGACGGCGCCCGTCTCCTCCACGCCGCCCTGACGGCCGAGAACGTCGGCCACACGGTGGTCTACGGCTCCTCCGCCAACACCCGCCTGTGGTGGGACCTCTCCACCGCGCGGGCGCTCGGCTACGAGCCGCAGGACGACTCCGAGCCGTACGCCGAGAAGCTCGTCGCCGAGCAGGGCGAGCTCGACCCGGCCGATCCGGCGCACGCCTGCCTGGGCGGCCACTTCGTGACCGACCCGCCGATCTGGCAGTACTGACGAGATCTCGACCATCACAGGGCGGCCGGGCAGGAAGCGGGCACGCCCGCCCCCGCATTCGGGCACAGCCCGAGATACGGTCCGGCAACCCCCTCAGGGGCGCGGGGAACCGCGCGACCAGCCCCGACGGACCCACGGACGACACACGACCTCTCCCCACGGAACGAGGCGCACCCACGACCGAACGGGCACACACGGGCACCATCACTCCCCTGACAGACCTGGTCACGACCCCGCACCCGCTGTAGAACTTCCCCACAGGGCCCGAACGGGCAGTGCGGCGAGGAGGCGGGTGACAGCCATGAACAGGACCGCGGAGGAACGGCAGCGCGAAATCGTGCGCGCGGCCCGGGCCAGTGGCTCCGTCGACGTCACCGCGCTCGCCACCCGGCTGGGCGTGGCCAAGGAGACCGTGCGGCGGGATCTGCGCGCCCTGGAGGACCACGGGCTGGTCCGCCGCACCCACGGCGGCGCCTACCCCGTGGAGAGCGCGGGCTTCGAGACCACGCTCGCCTTCCGCGCCACCAGTCACGTACCCGAGAAGCGCCGGATCGCGGCCGCCGCGGCCGAGTTGCTCGGGGACGCCGAGACGGTCTTCGTCGACGAGGGCTTCACCCCGCAGCTCATCGCCGAAGCACTTCCCAGGGACCGGCCGCTGACCGTGGTCACCGCGTCCCTGCCGGTCGCGGGCGCGCTCGCCGAGGCGGAAGGTTTCTCGGTGCTGCTGCTCGGCGGCCGGGTCCGCCCGGGCACGCTGGCCACAGTCGACCACTGGACGACGAAGATGCTCGCCGGCTTCGTGGTCGACCTCGCCTACATAGGCGCCAACGGCATCTCCCGGGAGCACGGCCTGACCACTCCCGACCCCGCGGTCAGCGAGGTCAAGGCGCAGGCGGTGCGGGCCGCGCGGCGCACGGTCTTCGCGGGCGTGCACACCAAGTTCGGCGCGGTCAGCTTCTGCCGGTTCGCCGAGGTCGGCGCGCTGGAGGCCGTCGTCACCAGCACCCTGCTGCCCACCGCCGAGGCACACCGCTACTCCCTGCTCGGCCCCCAGGTCATCCGCGTCTGAGGACCCGACGCACCCCCACCGGGCTCTCCTCACACCCAGTAGTGCCCCTTATCTCCCCAAATGTTCAGGAGCGATCCATGCGAACCCAGAGCCGACGGAGGCCGCGAGTCACGCTCGCCGCGGTCGCCGCAGGGACGCTGCTCGCCCCGCTGCTCTCCGGCTGCTGGGTCGGAGCGGGCGGGGCAGGATCGGGCGGCGACTCGATCAACGTCCTGATGGTCAACAACCCCCAGATGGTCGAGCTCCAGAAGCTCACCGCCGCCCACTTCACCAAGGACACCGGCATCGAGGTGAACTTCACCGTGCTGCCGGAGAACGACGTCCGCGACAAGATCAGCCAGGACTTCGCCAACCAGGCGGGCCAGTACGACGTGGCCACCCTCTCCAACTACGAGATACCGATCTACGCCCGCAACGGCTGGCTGCGCGAGATGGACTCCTACGTCGCCGGCGACCCGGCCTACGACGAACAGGACGTCCTCGGCCCGATGCGCCAGTCCCTGACCGGCGACGACGGCAAGCTCTACGGCCAGCCCTTCTACGGCGAGTCGTCCTTCCTGATGTACCGCAAGGACGTGTTCGAGAAGGAAGGCCTGACGATGCCCGCGCACCCCACCTGGACCCAGGTGGCGGACCTTGCCGCGAAGGTGGACGGCGCCGGGTCCGGCATGAAGGGCATCTGCCTGCGCGGCCTGCCCGGCTGGGGCGAGGTCATGGCACCGCTGACGACGGTGGTGAACACCTTCGGCGGCACCTGGTTCGACGAGAACTGGAAGGCCAGGCTCGACTCCCCCGAGTGGCAGAAGGCGACGAAGTTCTATGTCGACCTGGTCCGCGAGCACGGCCAGTCCGGCGCCGCCCAGTCCGGCTTCGCCGAGTGCCTCAACAACATGACCCAGGGCAAGGTCGCCATGTGGTACGACGCCACCTCGGCGGCCGGATCCCTGGAGTCCGCCGACTCCCCCGTCAAGGGCAAGGTCGGCTACGCCCCCGCGCCGGTCGAGAAGACCGAGTCCTCCGGCTGGCTCTACACCTGGGCCTGGGGCATCCAGCAGGCGTCCCGCAACACCGACAGGGCCTGGCAGTTCGTCTCCTGGGCGTCCGGCAAGGAGTACGAGCAGCTGGTCGGCGACCGGATCGGCTGGTCGAACGTACCGGCGGGCAAGCGGGCTTCGACCTACGGCAACCCCGACTACCGCGCCGAGGCGGCCGCCTTCCAGGAGATGACGAAGGAGGCCATCGAGGGCGCCCGCCCGAACGACCCCGGTGTGCAGCCGCGGCCCGCGCCCGGCATCCAGTTCGTCGGCATCCCCGAGTTCACCGACCTCGGCACCAAGGTCTCCCAGGAGATCAGCGCGGCCATCGCCGGACGTCAGTCCGTCGACGCGGCCCTGAAGAAGTCCCAGCAGCTCGCCGAGCGCATCTCCGAGGAGTACGAGGGACGATGACCGCCACCACCACGGCCCCCGTGGCCACACCATCCGTGCGCACGAGGGATCGCGAACCGTCGGGCCGTCTGCGGGCCTGGGCCACCCGGGCACCGCTCCTGCCCGCCCTGATCTTCATGATCGTCGTGACCCAGCTGCCGTTCGTGGCGACGCTGGTGATGTCCTTCTTCGACTGGAACGCCCTCTACCCCGACGCCCGCCGCTTCGCCGGTGTCGACAACTACCGCCATGTCCTCACCGACGCCGACCTGCGCGGCTCGGTGTGGACGACGATCCTGCTGACCGTGACCGTCGTCCTGGTCAGCCTGCTCCTCGGCCTGCTGCTGGCGCTGCTGCTGGACCGCAGGTTCAAGGGCCGCGGCGTGGTGCGCACCCTGCTGATCGCCCCGTTCCTGGTGGTCCCCGTCGCGGCGGCACTGCTCTGGAAACATGTGCTCTACAACCCTGAATACGGCTTGCTCAACGGGCTGTTGCACTATGTGGGCGGCCCACAACCGGACTGGATCTCCACCACCCCGCTGCTCGCGGTCGAGGCATCCCTGATCTGGCAGTGGACCCCGTTCATGATGCTGATCATCCTGGCCGGCCTGCAGAGCCGTGACCCGCAGCAGATCGAGGCCGCGCGCGTGGACGGTGCCGGCGACTGGCAGGTCTTCCGCCACCTCACGCTCCCGCATCTGCGCCGCTACCTCGAACTCGGCGCCCTGCTCGGCTCGATCTACATCGTGCAGAACTTCGACGCGGTCTTCACCATCACGTCCGGCGGCCTGGGCACCGCGAACCTCCCCTACACCGTCTACCAGAGCTTCTACCAGGCCCATGAGAACGGCCTCGCCTCGGCCGCCGGCGTCCTGGTGGTCATCGGCTCGATCATCATCGCGACCTTCGCCCTGCGCGTGGTGTCGTCCCTGTTCCGCGAGGAGGTGAGCCGCGGATGAGCGGCAACTCCGTACGCGTCCGACGTGCCCCCCGTAAGGGCGCCGGCCTGGGTCTGGTGGCCTGGCTGGCCGGCGTCGTCTTCTTCCTGCCCATCGCGTGGATGGCCCTGACGTCCTTCCACTCCGAACAGGACGCGGCGACCAACCCGCCGTCCTTCGGCGCCGCGCTCACCCTCGACGGCTACCGCGAGTTCTTCGGCGCCGGCGGCGGGGCCAGCCCCTGGCCGTCCCTGATCAACTCGACGGTGGCGTCGGTGACCTCGACCGTCCTGGTCCTGCTGCTGGCGCTCCCGGCGGCGTACGCGCTGTCCGTCCGGCGGGTGCGCAAGTGGACCGACGTGCTGTTCTTCTTCCTGTCCACCAAGATGCTGCCGGTGGTGGCGGGCCTGCTGCCGATCTACCTGTTCGCCAAGAACGCCGGCCTGCTCGACAACATCTGGCTGCTGGTCCTCCTCTACACGTCCATGAACCTGCCGATCGCGGTGTGGATGATGCAGTCGTTCCTGGCCGAGGTGCCGGTGGCGGTGATCGAGGCGGCCCGGGTCGACGGCGCCCGCCTCCCCACGGTGCTGGCCCGCGTCATCGCCCCCATGGCCCTCCCCGGGATCGCCGCCACCGCCCTGATCTGCTTCATCTTCAGCTGGAACGAACTGCTGTTCGCCCGGGTCCTCACGGGGGTGGTGGCCGAGACCGCCCCCGTCTTCCTGACCGGCTTCATCACCAGCCAGGGCCTGTTCCTGGCCAAGGTGTGCGCCGCGTCGCTCGTCATCTCCCTGCCGGTGCTCGCCGCGGGGTTCGCCGCCCAGGACAAGCTGGTCCAGGGCCTGTCGTTGGGAGCCGTGAAGTGAAGGCCGCCGTCATCGAGTCCGTGGGCAGGGCCGTCGTCGCCGAGGTCCCGGACCCGACGCCGGGCCCGCGCGAGGTCGTCGTCGAGGTCGCCGCGTGCGGCCTGTGCGGCACGGACCTGCACATCCTCCAGGGGGAGTTCGCGCCCAAGCTGCCGATCGTGCCGGGGCACGAGTTCGCGGGCGAGGTGGTCGCCGTCGGCACCCAGGTCACCGAGGTGGCATCCGGCGACCAGGTGGCCGTCGACCCGTCGCTGTACTGCTACGAGTGCCGCTACTGCCGTAACGGTCACAACAACCTCTGCGAACGGTGGGCCGCGATCGGCGTGACCACGGCCGGCGGCGCCGCCCAGTACGCGGTGGCGCCGGTGGCGAACTGCGTGAAGCTGCCCGAGCACATCCGCACCCAGGACGCGGCACTGGTCGAGCCGCTGTCCTGCGCGGTGCGCGGCTACGACGTCCTGCGCGCCCGTCTGGGCGCCCACGTGCTGATCTACGGCTCGGGCACCATGGGCCTCATGATGCTGGAGCTCGCCAAGCGCACGGGCGCGGCGAGCGTGGACGTGGTCGACGTGAACCCGGCCCGGCTGGAGACCGCCCGCCGGCTGGGCGTCACGGCGGCGGCGGTCGGCGCCGACGAGCTGGACCGGCCGCAGGGCTGGGACGTGGTGGTCGACGCGACCGGCAACGCGGCGGCGATCCAGGACGGCCTGGACCGTGTGGCCAAGGCCGGTACGTTCCTCCAGTTCGGCGTGGCGGACTACGCGACGCGCGTGAGCATCGACCCGTACCGCATCTACAACCAGGAGATCACCATCACCGGCTCGATGGCGGTCCTGCACAGCTTCGAACGGGCGGCGGAACTGTTCGCGAACGGCGTTCTGGACCCGGACGTCTTCATCAGCGACCGCCTGCCGCTGAGCAGCTACCCGCAGGCCCTGGAGCAGTTCGCGTCCGGGGTGGGCAGGAAGATCGTGGTGGTGCCGTAACGGCCCCGACCGGGGCGGCGCGAAAACCGGTGGGCCCGGAGACCGGCCGGGCCCTATCCTGCCGCACATGCCCCAGCCTCACGGGTTCCACCACGACATCCACACGGACGGCACGGTCGTCGTCACCCACCACGGCCGCACCGCGGCCACCCTGCGGGGCCCACGCGCCACCCGGTTCCTCGCCGAGGTCGAGGCCGGTGACCCGCAGCTCGTCATGGCCCGCTGGACGGGAAACTACCGCCGCGGCAACGAGCGCACCGCCCGCCTGCACCCCCGTAACCTCCGCTGACCCGATCGGCCGCACGGTAAGGGAACGGTAAAGCGGCCCCGGTCGTTCTCGGGTCATGACAGCTATGACCCCCGGCTCGAACATCCCTCTTCCCGTCGCCCGCGTGACGGTGGACGTCGCCGCCCCGGTGCGGCTCGACGTATCGGGCCTGCTGCTCACCGCCGACGGCAAGGTGCGCTCCGACGACGACTTCATCTTCTACAACCAGCCCAGCGGCCCGGGCGTGACCTACCGCTCCGGCGGCGGCTCGGCCCCCGACGCCATCACGGTCGACACCACCGCCCTCCCCCCGGGCATCGAGAAGATCGTCGTCACCGCGAGCCCGGACGCCGCGGGCCAGACCTTCCAGGGCGTCGAACCGACGGCCACGATCCGCAACGCCGACGACAACAGTGTCCTGGCCACGTTCACGCCCCCGCAGCTGGGCGCCGAGACGGCACTGGTGGTCGTGGAGGTCTACCTGCGCAACGGCGTGTGGAAGGCCCGCGCGGTCGGCCAGGGCTACGCCGACGGCCTGGCCGGCATCGCCACGGACTTCGGCGTCTCCGTCGAGGAACCGGCCGCCGCCCCGCAGCCGGTCACCCCGCCGCCGGCGCCGATGCAGCCGCCGGTGGCCCCGCCCGCCCCGGTCACGGACCCCCGCCTGGCCCCGCCGGCGGCGCCCCCCGCGCCCCCGACCGCCCCGCCGGCCCCCGCCCCGGGCGCCGGGAAGATCAACCTCGACAAGGGCCGGGTCAACCTCCAGAAGAACCAGACGGTCTCCCTGGTCAAAGGCGGCCGCCCGCTGCTCTCCCAGGTCAAGATGGGCCTGGGCTGGGAGCCGGCCTATCGCGGCCGGGACATCGACCTGGACGCCTCGGTCATCGCCTACGGCCCGCAGCGCAACCACATCGACAGCTGCTACTTCGGCAAGCTCCAGATCGTGGGCGGCGCGATCAAGCACTCCGGCGACAACCTCACCGGAGAGGGCGGCGGCGACGACGAGGTCATCGTGGTCGACCTCGGCCGGCTCCCGCAGGAGGTCACCGGCCTGGTCTTCACGGTCAACTCCTTCTCCGGCCAGAAGTTCACCGAGGTCGCCAAGGCCTACTGCCGCCTGATCGACGCCGCCAGCGGCGAGGAACTGGTCCGCTTCGACCTCACCAACGCCGAGGCACAGACCGGCGTGCTGATGGCCAAGCTGATCCGCCAGTTCACCGGCGAGTGGGAGATGACGGCCATGGGCGACTTCGTCAAGGCCCGCACGGTCCGCAACATGGTCAAGCCGGCGGCGCAGGCCCTCTGAGCACCCCCAAGGCCACCGGCAGCCACACGACGACACCGGCGGGCGCCACCCCACCCGGCGCCCGCCGGCCTCATCGGTCGCCGCATCCGCCGGGCGGACCCGCCCCGGCAGGCGGCCTGCGGCCTCACCGCCCCGGCCGCAGGCCCTCCGTCAGCAGGGACAGGTAGCGCCGGATGTCCGAACCCGCGCCGTTCGCCAGCTCCGACGCCGTGGCCAGGCCGTGCGTCAGTCGCAGGATCTCGATCGGCTCGACGTCCTCGCGCAGGGTGCCCTCCGCCTGCGCCGCCCGCACGAGCCGCTCCGCGGCCGCCGTGAGGCAGGTCCCGCAGCCGGTGGCCACGGCCGAGCCGTCGCTCGTCACGGCCGTACCCAGCAGTGACTTCAGGCCGCGCACCTGGATCACGCCCAGGCCCAGTTCATTGAGCCATTCCACCAGCGCCCGGCCCGGCGGCAGCTCGCGCGCGATCTCGTCGGCGCGCAGCGCCAGCGCCTCGATCCGGTCCAGGTAAGCGGCCTCCAACAGCGCCTGACGCGTCGGGAAGTGGCGGTAGAGCGTGCCGGACCCGACCCCCGCCCGCTTGGCGATGTCGTCGAGCGACGCGCCCTCCCCATGCTCGGCGAAGGCCTCCACCGCCGCCTTCAGCAACCGCTCGTAGTTACGCCGAGCGTCCGCACGCATGGGCTTGACCTGCGTCATCCAGCAACTCCTCGCACACCGGAGACTCTCGACGCATGCTACTTCGCCCTGCCCCGGACCGGGGCAGGGCGCCTACGCTCCGCCGGCCGACCTCCAGGGCCAGTCGGCGTCCCGTGCCGCCTCCAGCAGCGGCACCATCGGACAGCCCCCACACGTAGGAGTGACCGGCGTTCTAGCGACGCTGGCGCTTCCAGGGGCCGTTGATTGCGAGCATGATGCCCGGTTCCTGGATGTTGGCGTACAGGGTCTTTCCGTCGGGCGAGAAGGTGACGCCGGTGAACTCGCTGAACTCGGGCTCCTCCTCGGTGCCGATGTTCAGGTCGTTGCGGGCGATCGGGTAGGTGCGGCCGCTGTCGGTGGCGCCGAACAGGTGCTGGACGCCCTCGCCGTCCTCGGCGATGATCAGGCCGCCGTACGGGGAGACGGTGATGTTGTCCGGGCCGTCGAGGGTGCCGTCCCTGGAGGGGTCGGGGTTGACGCCGAGCAGCACCTTCAGGGTGAGGGTGCGGCGCTTGGGGTCGTAGAACCAGACCTGGCCGTCGTGCTGGACGGGGCTCTCCTCACGGGCGTACGAGGAGACGATGTACGCGCCTCCGTCGCCCCACCACATGCCCTCCAGCTTGCGGGCGCGGGTGACCTCGCCCTCGCCGAACTGCTCGCGCACGGAGACCGTCCTGGCGTCACGGTCCGGGACGTCCACCCAGTCGACGCCGTAGACGGTGCCGATCCTGGTGGCGCGGGAGAGGTCGTCGACGAAGTGGCCGCCGGAGTTGAAGCACTTGGGCGCCTGCAGGACACCGGCGTCGTCGGCGAGGGTGCGGAACCGGCCGGGGCCGTAGGTGAAGCCCTTCGGCGGGGTCCAGCGGTAGAAGAGGCCGTTGGGCTCGTCGGCGTCCTCGGTGAGGTAGGCGTGGCCGCGCCGGGGATCGATGACGACGGCCTCGTGGTCGTAACGGCCGAAGAACTTCAGCGGCTTGGGCCCGCGGTTGGCACGCCGGTCGCACGGGTCGACCTCGAAGACGTAGCCGTGGTCCTTGGTCATGCCGTTCTCGCCGGCC
The DNA here is from genome assembly GCF_042731435.1 of Streptomyces sp. NPDC059861. Taxonomy (NCBI): domain Bacteria; kingdom Bacillati; phylum Actinomycetota; class Actinomycetes; order Kitasatosporales; family Streptomycetaceae; genus Streptomyces; species Streptomyces sp. NPDC059861. The sequence goes on from NZ_JBHWJQ010000037.1 coordinate 49,201, forward strand.
CGGTCGGAGTTCTCCTCGCAGGTCAGCCAGGTGCCCCAGGGGGTGGAGCCGCCGGCGCAGTTGTTGGCGGTGCCGGCGATGCCGACCCACTCGGCGACCCGGCCGTCGCGGCGCACCTCGACGACCGTGCAGCCGCCGGGGGCGGCGGGGTCGTAGACCAGCCCCTCGGTGAGCGGGACGGGGTGGTCGTAGTCGGAGCGGGGGCCGTCCATCTCGTGGTTGTTGACCAGGAGGGTGGTGCCGCGCGGGCCGGCGAAGGCGGCGGTGCCGTCGTGGTCGGCGGGCGTGAACTCACCCGACTCCAGCTTGGTCCGGCCCGCGTAGGTGAGGATCCGGTAGGAGAAGCCGGCGGGCAGGGCGAGGATGCCGTCCGGGTCGGGCAGGAGCGGGCCGTATCCGACCCCGCCGTGCTCGGCGGCGGACTCCTCGCCCGTGGTCTCCGTCTCGGCGGACGCGAGGGCGCCGGGCGCGCTGGAGAGGGCGCCGACGCTGCCCGCCAGCGCGACTCCGGCGCCGGCGGTCGCGGTGGTCCTGGCGAAGTCCCTGCGTGTGAGCGACATGCTGTCTCCTGTGACGGGGGGAGTGCCGTGGAGGGGGGTGGACCTCGGGTCGGCGCCACGGTGTCGCCCGGCGGTGAACGCCGTTTGAACACCGGGCGACTGCGCAGGGCCCGCTTCCGTGAATCCGTACGACCCGTCACCGGTCGGCCACGCGAACCGGCCGGAACCCCCCGGGCAATTGCCCCCCGCCCGTCGGGCAGGCGTCAACCCGCTTGCTGGGAGCGGGCTTTGAAGGCGGCCTTCCGGGCCTCCTTGGCGATCCTCTTGTCCGGGTGGATGCGCCCCATCGCCTCCAGGACGTCGGCGGTGGCCGGATGGTCGACCCGCCAGGCCGCCGCGAAGAAGCCGCTGTGCTGCTCGGCGAGACCCTCCACGAGGGCGCTCAGTTCCTCGGAGTTGCCCTCGGCTGCGAGCTGCGCCGCCAGGGTGTCCACGGTGAGCCAGAAGACCATCGCCTCGGATGGCGCGGGGACGTCCGCGAGGCCGTGCTCGGTCAGCCAGACGCGGGCGAGACCGCCCAGCTCGGGGTCGTCCAGGACTTCCCGCAGGGCCGGTTCGGCCTCGCCGCCGACGAGGGACAGGGCCTGCTGGCAGCGCAGCCGGCGCAGCGGCGCGCCGGGGTCCGCGCCCCGGGCGGCGGCGAGCAACTCCCGTGCGGCGGCGAGGGATTCGCGGCGGGTCAGCCACTGCTCGGTCTCGGCCTGCGCGGCGCGCGGCCCGAAGCCGGCCGTTCCGTCGAGCAGGGCGTCGGCGCCCTTGTCGGCCAGTTCGCCTACGGCGGGCGCCTCGATGCCGGCCTCCAGCAGTCGCGTCCGCAGCCCGTACAGTCCGAGCGGGGTGAGCCGGACCATGCCGTAGCGGGAGACGTCGGTGTCGTCGGCGGCGGTGGGTTCCTCGGCGTCGTCTGCGTCGGCCATCAGCGCCTCGTCGACCGGCTGGTACTCCACGAGCCCCACCGGTTCCAGCACCCGGAACCGGTCGTCCAGCCGCATCATCGCGTCGGACACCTGTTCCAGGACGTCGTTGGTGGGCTCGGCCATGTCGCCCGGCACGATCACCGAGGCGGCCAGCGCGGGCAGCGGCACGGGCGCGGTGCCGGGGCCGTCCTCGCTGACGGTGAGCAGGTAGAGATTGCCGAGCACACCGTCGAGGAAGGCGGACTCCTCCTCGGGGTCCCAGTCCAGGGTGGCGGGGTCGACCGGGCCGCCGGCGTCCGTCGCGCCGAGCAGGTCGTCGAGGTCGGGCACGCTCGCGTCGGCGAGCACCGTCTCCAGGGCGCCCAGCCAGACGGCGAGCACGTCGTGCGGGGAGCCGCCGGTGAGCTGCGTCAGCTCCTCGCCCTCGGTGACCGTGCCGGCCTCCTCGTCGGCGATCTCGATCAGCCCGGTGTCCACGGCGACCCGCCAGGCCTCGCTCGCCAGCGCGGCCGCGTCGTCCCCGCTCAGCCCGAGCGCCTCGGCCGCGGCCGGCAGCTGCGCGTCGACCAGTCCGCCCCCGGCGTCCACGCGAGTGCCGGGCCCGGCCCAGCGGGCGAGCCGGACGGCCCGCGACAGCACCGGCGTGGCCAGCGCGTCCCTCGCCAGTTCCGCTTCGGAGGTCAGCCGCACCGGCGGCAGGGAGGAGCTGTCTGACATCGGGGGGATCTCCTAGGGCGCCTCGAAGGCCTTACGACACTCTGCACGTCGTACGGCCGCCGGAAGCCGTCGTACGACTCAGCCACTCAGCCTAGACGGATTTGGGCCCATGCCGCCCGGTTCATCTCCCCGCCGGGTGCCGTACATGGCCGAAACCTTGACAAGTGCCGTGGCCGCACAGGAAATTGACGCGCGTAGAAACAGGGGGGACAAGTGTTCACTCCGTTCACGATTTCTACGCGCGTCGCCACCGTTCCACGCTCCACCTTCGTCCTGGCGCCCACGTACGTCCCCGGAGGGATCCCTTTGCCGAGCAAGTCTTCCGCGCGCCTCGCCGCGCTCACCGTCGCCGCCGTCTGTTCCGCGGCGTCCACCGTCGTCATTGCCTCGCCCGCGCACGCGGAGGCGGTGCGCATCCATGACATCCAGGGCAGCACGCGGACGTCCCCGTACGCCGGGCAGCAGGTCACGGACGTGGCCGGAATCGTCACCGGCGTCCGCGGCTACGGCTCGTCGCGCGGTTTCTGGATCCAGGACCCGGCCGCCGACGCCGACCCCGCCACCAGCGAGGGCGTCTTCGTCTTCACCAGCTCCGCCCCGAAGGTCGCGGTCGGCGACTCGGTGACCGTGTCGGGGACCGTTTCCGAGTACGTTCCCGGCGGCACCACCTCCGGCAACCAGGCCCTCACCGAGATCACCCGGCCGACGGTCACCGTCGTGTCCAGCGGCAACCCGGTGCCGTCCGCCACCGTGATCGACGCGAGGTCCGTGCCGAACGCCTACACCCCGGCCGGCGACGCGGCCGCGAACGGCTCCGTCAACGGCCTGACGCTCCGGCCGGAGAAGTACGCCCTGGACTACTACGAGTCCCTCGAGGGCATGAACGTCCGGGTCGCCGACACGCGCGTGGTCGGCGCGACCGACCCGTACACCGAACTGTGGGTCACGGTGAAGCCGCGCGAGAACACCAGCGGACACGGCGGCGCGGTCTACGGCTCGTACGGCGCGCAGAACACCGGCCGGCTCCAGATCCAGTCCCTCGGCGCGGTCGCCGACTTCCCCGACGCGAACGTCGGCGACGTGCTCGCCGGCACCACGACCGGCCCGCTGGACTACAACCAGTTCGGCGGCTACACCCTCGTCGCGAGCGAGCTCGGCACTCTGAAGCAGGGGGGCCTGGAGCGCGAGACGACCCGCGCGCAGCGGCGCGGCGAGCTGGCGGTGGCGACGTACAACGTCGAGAACCTGGACCCGTCCGACGCCACGTTCGCCGCGCACGCCGCCGCGATCGTGAACAACCTCCAGTCGCCCGACATCGTGTCCCTGGAGGAGATCCAGGACAACAACGGCGCGACGAACGACGGCACGGTCGCCGCCGACCTGACGCTGGCCAGGCTGACCGACGCGATCGTCGCCGCGGGCGGCCCGGCGTACGAGTGGCGTTCGGTCGACCCGGTGGACAACGCCGACGGCGGCGAGCCGGGCGGCAACATCCGCCAGGCGTTCCTGTTCAACCCCGAGCGGGTGTCCTTCACGGACCGCGCCGGCGGCGACGCGACGACCGCGGTGGGCGTGAGGAAGGTGCGCGGCAAGGCGGCGCTGACGGTCTCCCCCGGCCGGATCGACCCGGCGAACACTGCCTGGACGAACAGCCGCAAGCCGCTGGCCGGGGAGTTCGTCTTCCGTGGTGAGACGGTCTTCGTGATCGCCAACCACTTCAACTCCAAGGGTGGCGACCAGGCACTTACCTCGCAGTTCCAGCCGCCGGCCCGCAGCTCGGAGACCCAGCGTCACCTCCAGGCGACGGCGGTGAACGCCTTCGTGAAGCAGGTCCTGGACACCCAGAAGAACGCGGACGTGGTCACCCTCGGCGACATCAACGACTTCGAGTTCTCCGACACGGTGGAGCTGCTCGAAGGCCGGGGCGAGCTGTGGTCGGCGGTCAAGTCGCTGCCCAGGAGCGAGCGTTACTCGTACGTCTACCAGGGCAACAGCCAGACCCTGGACCAGATCCTGATCAGCCCGTCGATCCGGCGCGACTGCGACTTCGAGTACGACAGCGTGCACATCAACGCCGAGTTCCACGACCAGATCAGCGACCACGACCCGCAGGTGCTGCGGTTCCGCCCGTAGCCGGTCGCGCTCCTCGTCAGGGCTGGCTGAAGACGCCCTTCAGCCAGCCCTGCCACGCGGCCTCGTCCGCCTTGGCGTCGGCGCCCGGGGCGAAGTCGTGCACGGTCATGCCGACGACGTGGCCCCAGTGGTTGCGCCCGAAGAAGCGGAGCATCGCCTCGTCGGTACGCAGGCCGATGAAGTACGGGTTGCGGAAGTCGAGGACGGCGTCGAGGAGTCGGCCCTCGGGTCCGCGCACCTGGACCCGCGCGCCCTCGGCGGCGCCGTCCGTCAGCCCGAGCGCCCGCCCGACCGTGGCGAGGGCGTCGGGCGTGCCGGACGTCTCGGGCCCGTCGAAGGTGGCGAAGGCGGTCACCGGGCGGCCGCCGAACGCCGTGAGGTACTCGCGCAGGGTGTGCAGATAGAAGTCGGTGTGCTTGCTCGCGCCGTCGTACTGGTTGTCCCAGTCGTCGACGAAGATCCCGCTGTGCACGTACCGCACCCAGGCCCGCCGCCCGCCGTCGCGCGGCTCGACGGTGTAGTCGAGCTGGTTGAGGCTCTGCTCGGAGATTCCCTCGACGTCCTCGACACGGTTGGTGTACCGGTGCGGCGGGTCCCAGACGACGACCTCGGACCCGAAGGGCCCCTTGCCGCCCTGGCGCGGCTCCGGCGCCTCCATCGGCCACAGCCAGCCGCCGGTGCCGGTGGTGACGGCCTCCCACACCTGCTCGGGCGTGGCGTCGACCTCGAACTCTCGGGCGATCTCGAATTTCTTGGACATGGTGGCTCCTGAGTGGCGGCGGTACCGGCGGTGCTAACAGTCGATTTCCGGGGCGGGAGGCTGGGGTTTGACCGTGGGATGGACGGCCACGACGATCCGGTGGTCCCGGCCGCCGTCGGCGTCCGGGGCGTCGTACTTCTGGATCAGCGCGGTCACGCCCGCCGTCAGCTCCTCGACGAACGCCGCCCGGTCGGCGGCCGAGGCGAAGCGCACCTCGCCGTCCAGCGCGTACGTCGCGAGCCGCTTGCGTGCCTTGGCCGCGCCCGTGATCAGCGTGCCGACGTCCCGCACGAGCCGCGCGCCGAGCGCGAGCAGCCAGCGGGCGGACAGCTGGTCCCGGAAACGGTCCGGGTCGGGCTGCACGGCGGCCAGGGCGAGCGGCGAGATCACGTACGACGCGGCGGTCGCGCGCATCAGCCGCTCGGTGACGTTGCCCTTGCGGCGCTCTCCCGCGAGCTCGACCAGGCCGTGCCTCTCCAGCGCCTTGAGGTGGTAGTTCACCTTCTGGCGGGGCAGCCCCACCTGGCCGGCCAGCATCGCGGCCGAGGCCGGGCCGTCGGCGAGCCGGGCGAGCAGCGCGGCCCGGACAGGGTCCAGACAGACGGCTGCGGCCTCGGGGTCCTCGATCACGGTCACGTCCAGCATGGGCCCACCGTCTCACCGAAAACTTTTTTTGTCCAGACTGTTGAAGTTGTCGGGGGGGTGGGGTCGGGGTGGTGTGGTCGGCCTGACCGTGTGGGGGCGAGGTGCGTGGGTGCTGGGGTGCGTGGCTGCACGGGAGCCGGACACGAAGAAGGCCGGCCGGTGTCTCCACCGGCCGGCCTGCACGCTCGAACCGCACCAGGGCGGCGCCACCGGGCGCCGCGGTCGCCTACCGTCCGCCGTGCCGGCGGCGTATCACCGCCGCCGCGACGACCAGCGCACCGGCCGCCGCGCCTGCGGCCAGGACCGGCCCGGGATGCCGCAGCCCGGCCAGGACGACCGTGCGCACCGGCTGCGGGACCGCACCGTGCTCCACGGCTTCGGTCGCCTTGGCGGCCTTGCCCTGCACCGCGTGATTCGCCTTGGCGGCCCTGCCCTGCACCGTGTGCGTGGCCTCGGCGGCCTTGCCCTGCACGACGTGCCCGGCCTGGGCCGCCTTGCCCTGCACGACGTGCCCGGCCTGGGCCGCCTTGCCCTGCACGACGTGCCCTGCCTGGGCAGCCTTGCCCTGGACGGCGTGGCCGGCCTGGGCGGCGGTGCTGCGCAGCTGGACGGTCATCGCGCCGGCCTTGTCCTTCAGGTCGGCGGCGCGCGCCTTGGCCCGCCCCTTGACGTCCGCCTTGGCCGCCAGTTCCTCGACGGTGTCGCCGAGTTGGCTGCGGGTCTGCTCGATCTGCCGGCGCAGCTCGTCGGGCCCCTTGGCGCCGGTGCCCTGCGTCGTCCTGTCTGTCATCGATGTGCCCTTCCCTTGATCTCCTCGACATCGGCCCTGACGCTGCCGAGGGTCACCTCGGGCGTGGGGGGTGCCGCCCGGCGCAGCTGTGCGCGGCCGGTCGCGGCCAGTAGTGCGGCGAGCGCGAAGAGCACGCCCGTGACGATCAGCGCCGCGGCCCAGACGGGCAGCGTCAGCGAGAGCGCGGCGGTGGCCGTGGCGGCGAGGGCGAGCAGCCCGGCGTACGCGACGGCGCCCGCGGCGCCGAGGAGTCCGCCACCACGGCCCGCGCGCCGGCCCTTCGCGGCCAGCTCCTCCTTGGCGAGGCTCACTTCCTGCCGCACGAGCTGGGAGAGTTGTTCGGTCGCCTGGCCGACGAGTTCGCCCACCGAGTGATGCTCCTCGGTCATGGGCTTGACGTCCGGGATCCCGGTCACGGTGTTCCGCCTCCTCTCGGTCCGGAAACACCCGGGTACCCGCCCCGCCCCCTCCTACCCCTTCGCCACGTCCTCGCCCCCGCGCCGGCCGAGCCTGGCGAGCTGGGTCTGGAACCAGTCCAGGCGGGCCTGCAACAAAGCGGCCTCGGCGACGAGTTCGGGTACGCCGGGGCCGGAGGCCTGCGATGCGGACGCCGGGCCGGTCCCACCGTGACCGCCCGATGATCGTTCAAAGCCTCCGGAGGCCGCCCCCGCCACCACCCGCAGCCCTTCTCCCGCCAGCCGGGCGAAGGAGGCGAGGGAGAGGGACGTACGGCCGCGCAGGCAGCCCGCACAGGAGGGGGCCAGGGCATGCCAGCCGGGTCTGCCCCAGCCGGCGGCGGCCAGCGCCGCAGCGGCGGCACCGCAGGCGCAGGGGCCGGCGGTCGCCGTGCGCACCCGCTGGCGGGCGTAGCGGAAACCGCGTTCGAAACGGATGTACCGGCCAAGGACCAGCACCTCGAGGAGTACGGCCGTACGGTGCTCGGCGGTGCACAGCAGTCCCTCGGCCACGGCGCGGTCGTGCACGCAGTGGAAACCGCAGTCGCAGCGCCGGTGCGGCGCCGCGTGCCGCAGACCGTAGACGCAGGACGCGTCGGCCAGCACTCCGTACGGCAGCGCGCCGCCCAGCGACACCCCGGTGAACCCGGCCCGGGTGCCGTCCTGCGACAGCACCGGGTGGGCGATCTTGTATCCGGCCGGCGGCTCCGTCGGGCGTTCCTCCGGAAGCCGCAGCCTCATCGGGCGGCCGGCACCTCTTCGGGCGCGGACTCCGCCAAGTCCGTGATCTCCGCGGGAAGTTCGGACTCCGCCTCGTGAGCGGCCGGCCGCTCCTCCGCGACTCCGGTGGCGAGTGCCTTGCCGAGCTTCATGACGCCTCCAAGGACCAGGTGGTGGTGGACCGTCCCGGCCATGGTGGCCCATGAGGGCCGGAGTTGAACACAGGGCCGCCGACCACGCCACTCACGCGCCTGCCGCGAACGCTTACGAATACGTCGTAGCAAATTTAAGTGGAGCTACACGGTCGGCGAGCCGACACTCCTCCCATGACGAACCCCGCTCCCCCGGCCCGGCCCTTCGGCCGCACCCTCTGCGCGATGATCACGCCTCTCACCGAGGCCGGCGCGCTCGACCTCGACGGCGCGCAGCGGCTCGCCGACCGGCTGGTGTCACAGGGCTGCGACGGGCTGGTGCTCAACGGCACGACGGGCGAGTCGCCGACCACGTCCGACGCCGAGAAGGCGGCGCTCGTCCGGGCGGTCCGGGAGGTGGTCGGGGACCGTGCCTCCGTCGTCGCGGGCGTCGGCACCTCCGACACCCGCCACACGACCGAACTCACCCTGCAGGCCGAGAAGGCCGGCGCCGACGGGGCGTTGGTCGTCACCCCGTACTACAGCCGGCCCCCGCAGGACGCCGTGGAGGCGCACTTCCGCGACATCGCGGACGCGTCCGGACTGCCGCTCGCGCTCTACGACATCCCGGCCCGCACCGGCACCCGCATCGAGCCGGAGACCCTGATCCGGCTCGCGGAACACCCGCGCGTCGTGGCGGTCAAGGACTGCTCCTACGACTTCCTCGGCACCCAGAAGGTCCTGTCCCGCACGGACCTGGCCTACTACGCGGGCTGCGACGAGCACATCCTTGCCCTGTACGCGGTGGGCGCGGCCGGCTGCATCAGCACGGTGGCCAACGTGATCCCCCGTCACATCGACTCCGTGCTCGCCGCCTTCGACGCGGGCGACACGACGGGAGCGGCCCACCGCCAGCGGCAGGCCACGCCACTCATCGAGGCGATGATGTCCGCCGGCCTCCCCGGCACGGTCACGACCAAGGCCCTCCTTGCCGCCCTGAGCCTCCCGTCCGGCCCGGTCCGCCCGCCCCTGCGCTCCGCGGACCGCGAGACGACGGCGGCCCTGCTGTCGGCGTACGCGGCCCTGCTGCCCGCGCACGAGGAACCGTCCTCGCCCGAGGACCGCCCGGCGCCCGCGATCTGATCACACCCCGTGACCAAGAGGGCCCGGGACCCCTGCCGCCTCGGAGGCCATGTACACATGGCCGGCGGTGGGGCCCCGGGCCCTCTGTCCCTGGCGCGCGGACGGCTCAGCTCGCGCCGTTCTCCGTCGTCCGCTCGTTGCCGATCAGCCGGAAGTGCTCCAGCACGTCCTCCGCGGGATCGTCGACCTGCCCCAGGTTGACCAGGCCGATCCGCGGACCGTTGTGCGATCCCGTGTTGCTCTCGTCGGCGTGCGCGACGCCCGCCGGGAGCCAGCACACCGTCGCCGCGGCCACCACACCGGCCAGCCGACGCGCCGCGATCTTCGCCCGCTCGTTCGTCATCACTCAGTCCTCGTCTCACCGTTGCGACATCTGACCGGACACTGGGTCCACCGGATTCATCTGCCGGGAGCGCTCCGAGGTAACGGAGGGTAATCCGTTTAAGTGATCGTTTCGAGCGATGACGACCGTCAGTTGTGGCTGTGCAGTACGTCGTTCAGGCCGCCCCACTCCGCGTTGTTCGGGCGGGCCTCGACCGTGCCCGTGACGGAGTTGCGGCGGAAGAGGATGTTGGAGGCGCCGGAGAGTTCGCGGGCCTTGACGATCTGGCCGTCGGGCAGGGTGACGCGGGTGCCGGCGGTGAGGTAGAGGCCCGCCTCCACCACGCAGTCGTCGCCGAGCGCGATCCCGATACCGGCCTCGGCGCCCACGAGGGAACGCTCACCGATGGCGACCCGCTCCTTGCCGCCGCCGGACAGGGTGCCCATGGTCGACGCGCCGCCGCCGATGTCGGAGCCGTCGCCGACCACGACGCCCTGCGAGATACGGCCCTCGACCATGGAGGTGCCGAGGGTGCCGCCGTTGAAGTTGACGAAGCCCTCGTGCATGACGGTGGTGCCCGCGGCGAGGTGGGCGCCGAGGCGGACACGGTCGGCGTCGGCGACCCGAACGCCGGCCGGAGCCACGTAGTCGGTCATGCGCGGGAACTTGTCGACACCGAACACGCTCAGGTGCAGGCCCCGGGCGCGGGCGGCCAGGCGGACGGTCTCCAGGGTGTCCACCGCGACCGGACCGAGGGAGGTCCAGGCCACGTTGGCGAGCAGGCCGAAGATGCCGTCGAGGTTCGCCTCGTTCGGCTTCACCAGGCGGTGCGAGAGCAGGTGGAGGCGCAGGTACGCGTCGTGGGTGTCGAGCGGCTTGTCCTCGACCGAGGAGATGACCGTGCGGACCGCCACGACCTGGACGCCGCGCACCTCGTCCTTGCCGAGGGCCGCGACGCCGTGCTCACCGAGCAGTTCGGCGGTGCGCGCCTCGTCGAGGCGCTCGGTACCGGCCGGACCGGGTTCGGCGGCCAGCTCGGGCGCGGGGAACCAGGTGTCGAGAACAGTGCCGTCCGCGGCGATCGTGGCAAGGCCGGCGGCCACGGCGCCGGTGGTGCGAGGAGCAGTCGTGTCGGTCATGAGGGCAACCTAACCGGCGGGGGGCCACGGATGCGAACCAGCGCGGGGGTGTCTCAGCCGGCGGGCGGGGTGGCTGCGCCGGCCGCGGGACGCACGACCCGCCCCAGCGCCTCCCGGGCCCACCCCTCGTCGTACGCCACCCCCGTCAGCAGCACCTGCAGGCAGATCCCGTCCATCAGCGCCAGCAGCGCCCGCGCGGTCGCGGGGTCCGTGCGCCGGGCCAGGTGTTCGCCCACGTCCTCGGTCCACTCCGCGGCCACGGGCCTGAGCGCCGGGCGGCGCAGCGCGGCGAGGTACAGCTCGTACTCCAGCTCCACCCCCGTACGGTCCCCCGCGAGCCACTCGCCCAGGAGCGCGGCCAGCTCGGCCGGCAGGTCGGCCCGCGGGTCGGTCAGCGACTCACGCCCGGCGACCAGCCCGGCGAAGCCCTCGTTCGTCTGCCGCAGCGCCGCCACCAGCAGGTCGTCCAGCGTCTTGAAGTGGTACGTCGTCGAACCGAGCGGCACGTCGGCCTCCGCCGCGACGGACCGGTGGCTCAGCCCGGCGATCCCCTTGGCGCCGACCACCCGGATCGCCGCGTCGATGATCCGCTGCCGCCGCTCGGGGTCGTACCGCCGGCCCATCAGTGCGACCCGCCCAGGTTGAGCACCACGACGCCCGCGACGATCAGCGCGATCCCGGCGGCCTTGGCCACGCTCATCCCCTCCCCCAGGAACAGCATCCCGATCACCGCGATCGCCGCGGTGCCGACGCCGGCCCAGATCGCGTACGCCGTCCCGACGGAGACCGTCTTCAGGGTCTGCGCCAGCAACGCGAACGCGATCACATAGCCGACGGCGGTGATGAGCGAGGGTCCCAGCCGCGTGAAGCCGTGGCTGTACTTCATGGCGGTGGTGGCGGCCACCTCGGCGGCTATGGCGCCGGCGAGCAGAACGAATCCCATGTGTACGAGGGTACGCAACGTTATGTACGTCCGTACACAACGGGCGGGAGGCGGTCCACGACGGGCACGGCCGCACCGCCGGCAAGAGCGCCCTGGCGTCCGCCCACGCGTCGGGGACCACGTCGTGCGAGCACGCGACGGCAACGGTGAGCACGGGTACGGGAACGACCACGACCACGATGACGACCACGGATACGACAGTGGCCCCCGGCATGACACCGAGGGCCACTGAAGAAACCCGCGAGACCGACCTCAGACGTTGAACCCGAGCGCCCGCAGCTGGTCGCGCCCGTCGTCCGTGATCTTGTCCGGACCCCACGGCGGCATCCAGACCCAGTTGATGCGCAGCTCGCTGACGAGGCCGTCCGTGGCGGACTTGGCCTGGTCCTCGATGACGTCGGTGAGCGGGCAGGCCGCGGACGTCAGGGTCATGTCGACGGTCGCCACGTTGGAGTCGTCGACGTGGATGCCGTAGATCAGGCCGAGGTTGACGACGTCGATGCCCAGCTCGGGGTCGACGACGTCCATCAGGGCCTCGCGGAGCTCCTCCTCCGAGGCCGGTTTCATCTCCACGGTCTCGCTCATGCCGTCTTCCTTTCGGCGTCGGCGTCGGCACCCAGTGCCTGGGCCGTCGCGTCCTTCCACGCCATCCAGCTGAGGAGGGCGCACTTGACCCGGGCCGGGTACTTGGAGACTCCCGCGAACGCGACCGCGTCCTCCAGGACGTCCTCCATCGCGTCGTCCGGTTCGATCTTCCCCTTGGACTGCATCAGCTCCAGGAAGGTCTCCTGGATCCGCTGCGCCTCGGCAAGCTCCTTGCCGACGAGGAGTTCGTTCAGTACGGAGGCCGAGGCCTGGCTGATCGAGCAGCCCTGGCCCTCGTACGAGACATCGCTGATGGTCGAGCCGTCGTACCTCACCCGCAGGGTGATCTCGTCGCCGCAGGTCGGGTTCACATGGTGTACCTCGGCGTCGCCGTCCCGCAGACCACGCCCGTGAGGGTTCTTGTAGTGGTCCAGGATGACTTCCTGGTACATGGAATCCAGTTTCACCGTTTCAGCACGCCCCTCAGCCGAAGAAGTTCCGTACGTGCTCCAGACCGTCGACCAGAGCGTCGATCTCGGCCGGCGTGGAGTACAGATAGAACGACGCTCGCGTGGTCGCAGGAATTCCGTAGCGCAGGCAGACCGGGCGGGCGCAGTGGTGCCCCACGCGGACCGCGATGCCCTGCTCGTCCAGAACCTGGCCCACGTCGTGCGGGTGGATGTCACCGAGGGTGAAGGAGATCGCGGCGCCGCGCTCCTCGGCCGTGGTCGGGCCGATGATCCGCAGGTCGGGGACCTCCGTCAGGCGCTTGACCGCGTACTCGGTGAGCGCGTGCTCATGGGCGAGGATCTTGTCCATGCCGATCGCGCTCAGATAGTCGATCGCCGCGCCCAGGCCGACCGCCTGCGCGATCGGCGGGGTGCCCGCCTCGAACTTGTGCGGGGCGGGGGCGTACGTCGACGAGTGCATCGACACCGTCTCGATCATCTCGCCGCCGCCGAGGAACGGAGGAAGGTCCTCCAGCAGCTCCTGGCGGCCCCACAGCACGCCGATGCCGGTCGGGCCGCACATCTTGTGGCCGGTGAAGGCCACGAAGTCGGCCTGGAGGGCCTGCACGTCCAGCGGCATGTGCGGCGCGGCCTGCGAGGCGTCGATGCAGACCAGCGCGCCGACCTCCTGCGCGCGGCGCACTATCGCCTCGACGGGGTTGTGGGTGCCCAGGATGTTGGAGACCAGCACGAAGGAGACGATCTTCGTCTTCTCGGTGATGATCTCGTCGATGTTGGAGAGGTCGAGCCGGCCGTCGTCGGTCAGGCCGAACCACTTCAGCTTCGCGCCCGTGCGCTGCGCCAGCAGCTGCCACGGCACGATGTTGGAGTGGTGCTCCATCTCCGTGATGACGATCTCGGTCTCGTGGTCCACGCGGTAGGGCTCGTCGGCCCAGCCCAGCATGTTCGCCACGAGGTTGAGTGACTCCGAGGCGTTCTTGGTGAAGATCACCTCGTCGCGGGAGGGCGCGTTGACGAACTCGGCGACCTTGTCGCGCGCGCCCTCGTACAGCGCCGTGGCCTCCTCGGCGAGCACATGCACACCGCGGTGGACGTTGGCGTTGTAGCGCTCGTAGTACTCGTTCAGGGCGTCCAGCACCTGACGCGGCTTCTGCGAGGTCGCCGCGTTGTCCAGGTACACGAGCTTCCGGCCGTCGTGGATCTGTCGGTCCAGGATGGGGAAGTCCTTGCGGATCGCCTCGGTGTCGAGGAGGCCCGGCAGCTGTGTCACGCGGATACGCCACCCTTCGTGTCGACTTCGTCGAGCTTCGCGTATGCCTCGTAGCCCTCGTTCTCCAGCTTGTCGGCGAGCTCGGCGCCACCGGACTCGACGATCCGGCCGGCGGAGAACACATGGACGAAGTCGGGCTTGATGTAGCGCAGGATGCGCGTGTAGTGCGTGATCAGCAGGGTGCCGACCTCGCCGGTCTCGCGGACCCGGTTGACGCCCTCGGAGACCACGCGCAGCGCGTCGACGTCCAGACCGGAGTCGGTCTCGTCGAGGATCGCGACCTTCGGCTTGAGCAGCTCCAGCTGGAGGATCTCGTGGCGCTTCTTCTCACCGCCGGAGAAGCCCTCGTTGACGTTGCGCTCGGCGAAGGCGGGGTCCATGTTGAGGCGCTCCATGGCCTCCTTGACCTCCTTCACCCAGGTGCGCAGCTTGGGGGCCTCGCCGCGGATCGCGGTGGCGGAGGTGCGCAGGAAGTTGGAGACCGAGACGCCGGGGACCTCGACCGGGTACTGCATCGCGAGGAACAGGCCGGCGCGGGCGCGCTCGTCGACGGACATCTCCAGGACGTCCTCGCCGTCGAGGGTGACGGTTCCGGCGGTGATCGTGTACTTCGGGTGACCCGCGAGCGAGTAGGCGAGGGTCGACTTGCCCGAGCCGTTGGGGCCCATGATGGCGTGCGTCTCGCCCTGCTTCACGGTGAGGTCGACGCCCTTGAGGATCTCCTTCGTGGCGTTGTCGGCCTCGACGGTGACGTGCAGGTCTCGGATTTCAAGCGTTGCCATGGGTGCCTCAGGACTCCTGGGTGAGGGAGACGAGCACGTCGTCCCCTTCGATCTTTACGGGGTATACGGGGACGGGGCGCGTCGCGGGGAGGCCGGACGGCTTGCCGGTGCGCAGGTCGAACGACGATCCGTGCAGCCAGCACTCGATCTGGCAGTCCTCCACCTCGCCCTCGGAGAGCGAGACGTTCGCGTGGGAGCAGATGTCGTTGATCGCGAACACCTCCCCCTCGGTGTGCACGAGGGACACCGGCGTGCCGTCGAGTTCCACCCGCTTCGGGGTGTCCTCCTCCAGCTCGCTCAGCGCGCACGCGCGTACGAAGGTGGTCATCCGACCGATGCCTCCAGCTCCTCGTCGATCTTGGTGAGCAGACGTTCCTCGATGTCCGGAACGCCGATCTGCTGGACCAGTTCGGCGAAGAAGCCGCGCACGACGAGACGGCGGGCCTCCTGCTCCGGGATGCCGCGGGCCATCAGGTAGAACAGCTGCTCGTCGTCGAAGCGGCCGGTGGCGGACGCGTGCCCGGCGCCGACGATCTCGCCGGTCTCGATCTCCAGGTTCGGCACCGAGTCGACCCGCGAACCGTCCGTGAGGACCAGGTTGCGGTTCATCTCGTAGGTGTCCGTGCCCTCGGCGCTGGCCTCGATCAGCACGTCGCCGATCCACACGGCGTGCGCCGCGTCGCCCTGGAGCGCGCCCTTGTAGACGGCGTTCGACTTGCAGTGCGGGGTGTTGTGGGTGACCAGCAGGCGGTGCTCCTGGTGCTGCCCGGCGTCCGTGAAGTACAGGCCGAGGAGCTCGGCCTCGCCGCCGGTGCCGGAGTACTGCACGCGCGGGTGCAGTCGTACGACGTCACCGCCGAAGGTGACGACCACGGACTTGAAGGAGGCGTCGCGTCCGACGAGGGCGTTGTGCTGGGCCACGTGCACGGCCTTGTCGTCCCAGTCCTGGACGGAGACGACGGTCAGCTTGGCGCCGTCACCGAGGAGGTAGTCGACGTTGGCGGCGAGCACGGTGTCACCGGTGTGGTCGATGACGACGACGGCCTCGGCGAAGGCTCCCAGTTCGATGACCTGGTGGCCGTAGGCGACCCCGCCCTCGCCGTGCACCGCGATGCGGATGGGCTCGGTGAGGACCGTGTCCTTGGGGACGGTGACGACCCCGGCCTTCTCGAACGCCGAGTACGCCTGGGCGGCGACGCGGTCCACCGGGGTGCCGGCCTTGCCGAGCCGCGCGTCGTCGCGGCCGACGGTCTCGACGACGACGCCCGCGGGGGCCTCGACCTCGATCCGCACACCGTCGCCGGTGGCGACCGCGGTGCCGTCGTGCAGGCCGCGCAGGCGCTCCAGCGGGGTGAACCGCCACTCCTCCTCACGACCGCGCGGGACCGGGAAGTCCGCCACGTCGAAGGACGGGGGCGCGCTCATGCGCGAGACGACGGTCGACTCGGCGGCCACCGCGATCTGGCCTGCGGTGGTGGAACCCAGCGGTGGGGGTCCCCCCTGTCCGAGTGGAGTCGAGGACTTGGGGGAGTTCTGAGCCTCAGCCATGGCTGTCGGTCTGCTCTCTTCCTACGTTTACGATCTTCGGCCCGCCGCGGGGGCGGGCCGCCTGCTGCTGTTCCGGACGGCGGGCGTCAGCCGACCGCGCCTTCCATCTGCAGCTCGATCAGCCGGTTGAGCTCAAGGGCGTACTCCATGGGCAGCTCCTTGGCGATCGGCTCGACGAAGCCGCGCACGATCATCGCCATCGCCTCGAACTCGCTCAGACCGCGGCTCATCAGGTAGAAGAGCTGGTCCTCGGAGACCTTGGAGACGGTCGCCTCGTGGCCCATGGACACGTCGTCCTCGCGGACGTCGACGTACGGGTACGTGTCCGAGCGGGAGATGGTGTCGACGAGCAGCGCGTCACAGAGCACGTTGGACTTCGAGCCCGGGGCGCCCTCGCCGATCTCGATCAGACCGCGGTAGGACGTACGGCCGCCACCGCGCGCCACCGACTTGGAGACGATGTTGGACGAGGTGTTCGGAGCCATGTGGACCATCTTGGCGCCGGCGTCCTGGTGCTGCCCCTCGCCCGCGAAGGCGATGGACAGGGTCTCGCCCTTGGCGTGCTCGCCCATCAGGTAGACGGCCGGGTACTTCATCGTCACCTTGGAGCCGATGTTGCCGTCGACCCACTCCATGGTCGCGCCCTCGTAGGCGACGGCGCGCTTGGTGACCAGGTTGTAGACGTTGTTCGACCAGTTCTGGATGGTCGTGTACCGGCAGCGGGCGTTCTTCTTGACGATGATCTCGACGACCGCGGAGTGCAGCGAGTCCGACTTGTAGATCGGGGCGGTGCAGCCCTCGACGTAGTGCACGTAGGCACCCTCGTCGACGATGATCAGCGTCCGCTCGAACTGGCCCATGTTCTCGGTGTTGATCCGGAAGTAGGCCTGCAGCGGGATCTCGACGTGCACGCCCGGCGGCACGTAGATGAAGGAGCCGCCCGACCACACGGCGGTGTTCAGCGACGCGAACTTGTTGTCACCGACCGGGATGACGGTCCCGAAGTACTCCTTGAAGAGCTCCGGGTGCTCCTTCAGCGCGGTGTCGGTGTCCAGGAAGATGACGCCCTGCTCCTCCAGGTCCTCGCGGATCTGGTGGTAGACGACCTCCGACTCGTACTGGGCCGCGACACCGGCGACGAGGCGCTGCTTCTCCGCCTCCGGGATGCCGAGCTTGTCGTACGTGTTCTTGATGTCCTCGGGCAGGTCCTCCCAGGACTCCGCCTGCTTCTCCGTGGAGCGCACGAAGTACTTGATGTTGTCGAAGTCGATGCCCGACAGGTCCGAGCCCCAGTTCGGCATGGGCTTCTTCTCGAAGAGCTTCAGGCCCTTGAGACGCAGCTTGGTCATCCACTCCGGCTCGGACTTCTTGTCCGAGATGTCGCGGACGACAGCCTCGCTCAGGCCGCGCTTCGCTGCGGCACCGGCTACGTCGGAGTCGGCCCAGCCGTATTCGTACTTGCCCAGACCCTCGAGTTCGGGGTGGGCAGTCTCCGTGGGGAGAGTCATGCGGGGTTCCTCCCGGCCGTGCTTGCAGTGTTGTCGGTCTTGGAAGTCTTGGGGATGAACGTCGTGCAGACACCGTCGCCGTGCGCGATGGTGGCCAGCCGCTGGACATGCGTACCGAGCAGCTCGGCGAAGATCTCCGTCTCGGCCTCGCACAGCTGCGGAAACTGCTCGGCGACATGGGCGACCGGGCAGTGGTGCTGGCACAGCTGTTCCCCGGTGGGGGCGCTGCGCGCCGTTGCAGCGTACCCGTCCACGCTCAGGGCCTTGGCCAGCGCTTCCGCGCGCTTCTCGGGGGCGGCCGACTCGACGGCCTCGCGGTACCCGCCCGCCTGGGCGGCCATGCGGGCGCGGGCGAAGGCGGCGACCGCCTCGCTGCCGCCCTCCCGCTCGGCGATCCAGCGGAGCGCGTCGGCGGCGAGCTTGTCGTAGGACTGGTCGAAGGCGTCGCGGCCGCAGTCGGTCAGGGCGAACACCTTGGCGGGGCGGCCGCGAGTGCGCGCTCCGTAGACCCGCTGCTCGCGTGCCTCGACCACGTCGTCGGCGACCAGCGCATCCAGGTGCCGGCGTACGGCCGCCTGGGTGAGTCCGAGCCGTCCGGCGAGGTCGGCGACGGTCGACGGGCCGTGGTCCAGGATGGATCGCGCGACCCGGTTGCGCGTCGAGCGCTCACCGGTCGCGAGCTCCTCCTGAGGGGCCCCCATGGGGGTCTCCCGAGCCTCGCCGACGTTTTTCACAACGCCATTGTTGCGTAATTCCTCAGAGCCTGACAAGCGGCGGCCGATCCCCGGACCGGTGCCCTGCGTCACTTAGGTCTACCTAAGCCGACCTGCGGAAACGATCTTTGATCGATCGGACCACGGGCGACCGGTGGCGCCGCCGGGCCAGGAACACTCCGGGACCATGCCCACACCCCCTCCGACCGGCCCTCTCGTGACCCGCGACGCGCTCGCCGCACAGTTGCGCGCGCTGGGCGTGCGGGCGGGTGAGACGCTGCTCGTCCACTCCTCCCTCAGCGCGCTCGGCTGGGTCTGCGGAGGCTCCGTGACGGTCGTCCACAGTTTGCTCGACGCCCTCGGCCCACAGGGCACGCTCGTGGTCCCGACGCAGTCCGGGGAGCTCTCCGACCCCGCGGTGTGGTCCGCCCCGCCGGTCCCCCCCGAGTGGTGGGCGACGATCCGCGCCACCATGCCCGCGTACGACCCCCTGATCACCCCGGCCCGTGGGGTGGGCGTGGTCCCGGAGACCGTACGGAGGTGGCCTGGGGCATTGCGCAGCGCGCACCCACAGACCTCCTTCGCGGCGCTCGGGCCGCGCGCCGCCGAGATCGTCGACGGCCACGCGACCGACTGCCGGCTCGGCGAGCGCAGCCCGCTGGCCCGGCTGGAGGCGCTCGGCGCCCGGGTGCTGCTGCTCGGCTGCGGCTACGACTCCTGCACCAGCTTCCACCTCGCCGAATACCGGATACCGGCCCCGCTCGTCGCGGTGGGGCGGCCGGGTACGGCGGGCTGGGAGGTGGTGACCGAGGTGTCGATCTCCTCGGCGCGGTTCGACGAGCTGGGTCACGACTTCGAGCGGGACCGTCCCGTCGTGCGGGGCCGGGCGGGCGCGGCCGAGGCGCGGCTGTTCCCGGTGGCGGACGCGGTGGCCTACGCGGAGCGGTGGCTGGCGCTGCACCGCCCCCGTGCGGAGGAGTTCCTGCACCCGCCCGTCTGAGCGACCGGGCACGTACCTAGACTCTGGACCCATGCGAAGTGAGCCCGTGGTCCAGGTGCAGGCCCTGGTGAAGCGGTACGGCGACAGGACCGCGGTGAACGGCCTCGACCTGCAGGCCCGGGCGGGCGTGACCGCCGTGCTCGGGCCCAACGGGGCGGGCAAGACGACCACGGTCGAGATCTGCGAGGGGTACCGCAGGCCGGACTCCGGCACGGTGCGCGTCCTGGGCCTCGACCCGGTGCGGCAGTCCCGCGAGCTGCGGCCGCGGATCGGGGTGATGCTCCAGTCCGGCGGCGTCTACTCCGGCGCCCGCGCCGACGAGATGCTCCGTCATGTGGCCCGGCTGCACGCGCACCCGCTGGACGTGGACACCCTGATCGAGCGCCTCGGCCTCGGCAGCTGCGGCCGTACGAGCTACCGCCGCCTCTCCGGCGGCCAGCAGCAGCGGCTGGCGCTGGCCATGGCCGTGGTGGGCCGTCCGGAGCTGGTGTTCCTGGACGAGCCGACCGCCGGCCTCGACCCGCAGGCACGCCGGGCCACCTGGGGCCTCGTACGGGACCTGCGCGCCGACGGTGTCTCCGTGATCCTCACGACCCACTACATGGACGAGGCCGAGCAGCTCGCCGACGACGTCGCGATCATCGACGCCGGCCGGGTCATCGCCCAGGGCTCCCCGGAGGAGCTGTGCCGCGGCGGCGCCGAGAACACCCTGCGCTTCACCGGCCGCCCCGGTCTCGACGTCAACTCCCTGCTCAAGGCGCTTCCCACGGACTGCGCGGCCGCCGAGCTGACGCCGGGCGCGTACCGGGTCGTCGGCAAGGTGGACCCGCAGTTGCTGGCGACGGTGACATCGTGGTGCGCCCAGCACGGGGTGATGCCGGACCGCATCTCGGTGGAACGGCACACCCTCGAAGACGTCTTTCTGGAGCTCACGGGCAAGGAGTTGCGATCATGACCGCCGCGGCCGAGAACGGCACGTACGCCCCCAGGCCCGGTGCCGCCCCGCTCCTGCGCATGATCGCGGCGCAGGCGGCGCTGGAGACCAGGATGCTGCTGCGCAACGGCGAGCAGCTGCTGCTGACGGTGATCATCCCGACGCTGCTGCTCGCGCTCTTCAGCACCGTCGACATCGTCGACACCGGCGAGGGCAGGGCCGTGGACTTCCTCGCCCCCGGCGTCCTCGCGCTCGCCGTGATGTCCACGGCCTTCACGGGCCAGGCCATCGCGACGGGTTTCGAACGCCGGTACGGCGTGCTGAAGCGGCTGGCGTCCACCCCGCTCCCCCGCTGGGGCCTGATGACCGCGAAGTCCGCGTCCGTGCTGGTCGTCGAGGTGTTCCAGGTGCTCCTCGTGACGGTGATCGCCCTCGCGCTGGGCTGGTCGCCGCAGGGCGATCCGTTCGCCGTCCTGCTCCTGCTGGTCCTCGGTACGGCGGCCTTCTCCGGCCTCGGTCTGCTGATGGCGGGCACGCTCAAGGCGGAGGCGACGCTGGCCGCGGCGAACCTGGTGTTCCTGCTGCTGCTCGTCGGCGGCGGCGTCGTCGTCCCGCTCGACAGGTTCCCGGACGCCGCGCAGAGCGTGCTCGGTCTGCTGCCCATCGCGGCGCTCTCGGACGGCCTGCGGGACGTGCTCCGGCACGGCGCGGGGATGCCGTGGGGCGACCTGGGGATCCTCGCCGGATGGTCGGTCGTGGGGCTGGCGGCGGCGGGCCGCTTCTTCCGCTGGGAGTAGCCCGGGGCGCGGGCCTGCGGGGACCCTAGTGAAAGCGTGCACAAGCCCGGGCCTACGATGGTCGGCGTGCCAAACGTGACCCCCTCCGACGCCGCAGCCGCCGTGCGCAACCCGCTCGCCTTCATCGCCGCGCGCTGGACCCCGACCCTCCGGACGGTTCGGCGGGCCGCGCTCGCCGCCCTCGTGATGGCGGTGCTCATCGTGGTCACCGGCGGCGCGGTCCGGCTGACCGGCTCGGGCCTCGGCTGCCCGACCTGGCCCAAGTGCACGACCGACTCCCTGACCACGACCCGCGAGATGGGTCTGCACGGCGTCATCGAGTTCGGCAACCGCATGCTGACGTACGTGCTGTGCGCGGCCGTCGGCTGGGCGATCATCGCGGCCCGCGCGCAGAAGCCGTGGCGGCGCGGCCTGACCCGGCTGGGCTGGGCTCAGTTCTGGGTCGTCATGAGCAACGCCGTGCTCGGTGGCATCGTCGTGCTGGTCGGCCTCAACCCGTACACGGTCGCTGCCCACTTCCTCGCCACCACGGCGCTCATCACGGTCGCCGCGGTGATGTGGCAGCGCAGCCGGGAGGGCGACGGGGCGCCGCGCCCGCTGGTCGGCACGGCCGTGCGGCAGCTGGTGTGGTGCCTGATCGTCGCGAGCGTCCTGCTGATCGCGGTCGGCACGGTGGTCACCGGCGCGGGCCCGCACGCGGGTGACTCCAGCGACGTGCCGCGCATGCCGGTGGACTGGGAGACCGTCAGCAAGATGCACGCCGTGCTGGCGTGGATCGTGGTGACACTGACCTTCGCACTGTGGTTCGTCCTCAAGGCGGTCGGCGCCCCGCGCGACCCGCTGAACCGCACCCGCGACCTGTTCCTGGTCCTGCTCGCCCAGGGCGTCATCGGCTACGTCCAGTACTTCACCGACCTGCCCGAGCTCCTGGTCGGCCTGCACATGCTCGGCTCCTGCCTGGTCTGGATCGCGGTGCTGCGCGTGGCCCTGGCCCTGCGCGAACGCCCGGCGGACCTTCCGGCCGACCCGTCGGCGCCTCAGGAGTACGCCGCCACCAGCGCGTCGATGGCCGGCCCCAGGTAGCTCCGCGTCAGCTCGCCCCGCCGCGCCGTCCACCCGGGGGCGGGCGGCGCGGGATCCCCGTACCGGCGCTCCCGGACGTCCTCGACCACCGCCACGGGCGCCCCGAGACCGGGCAGCACCTCCAGCGCCTCCCGCTTGGAGATCAGCCGCCCGTCGCGCAGGGTGACGGTCGCCCGGGCGAAGGTCGTCAGCCCCACGTCCACCCAGGCGTCCCGCGTCCACAGCCGCGCCCGGTGCACGGCGGGCCGCCAGAACTCCCGCTGGTCGCGTACGACGAAGTCGTCGAGTTCCAGGTCCGGCACGGGTGCGAGCAGGTCCGCCGGCGGCAGTCCGTGCAGCACGCGGCCGAAGGCGTGCAGCTCACGGCGGGTGACGGGGGTGACCGGGCGCCGCATCAACCGCCGGTGCGCCCACGTGAGATGGGGCCGCCGGGAGTCCTCGGAGGCACCCGGCGTCAGATAGCTGCAGTGCAGCCCGGCCGCGAGGGGCTCGGCACGCAGCCGGCTGTGCAGCGTCGCGACCCGCCACGCGAGGGCCGGCGTGGCGGGCTCCGGCAGCACCGCGATCAGGTCGAGGTCGCTGCGTCCCTCCTGGTAGTCGCCCCCGGCCAGCGAACCGTGCGCCCACAAGGCGAGCGGCCCGAGCGGTCCGAGTGCGGCGAGGAAGCGGTCGAGCAGGTCCTGGGTCGGCATCCGCCCAGTCTCCACACCTCAGTCCAGGCCGTACACCCTGCGCGCGTTGCCCGCCGCGATCAGACTTGCGACGCGCTGAGCGTCCGTCAGGGACCAGGCGCCCTCGGTGACCCAGGCGCCCAGGACGCGGGCCAGCGCCTCACGGAACAGCCGGGCGCCCACCACGTGCAGTTCGGGCAGGCCCTGTGCGCCGCTGGAGAAGAGGATCTTGCCGAAGGGGGCCAGTTCCAGGATCTCGGCGAGCACGGTGGCCGCGCGGGCGCCGGTGCGGACCAGGGCGGCGCCGGAGTCGGCGTAGACGTGCGGGAAGACGCCGGCGAGGTGGGCGGCGTGCCGGTGGTACGGGTAGCCGTGCAGCAGGACCAGGTCGGTGCCCAGGCCGGCGGTTGCACGGACGAAGTCCGTCAGGAGCACCGGGTCCGTGCGGTCGATGCGCAGACCCGGCTCGCCGAGCCCGGCGTGCAGTTGGAGGGGAAGTCCTGAGGCGACCGCGATCCACAGCAGATGCCGCAGCAGCACCGGGTCGCTCAGCTCGCCGCCGACCCGGCGGGCGGCCAGCCAGCGGCCCGCGGCGCCGCGCACCTCGCCCGGCCCCGGCGGCTCGGGCGCGAGCGCGAGACCGTGCCGGACACCCGCGACGGAGGTGAAGGCGACGGCGTGCACGGCGGCCCCGTGCACCGACTCGGCGAGGTTCGCCAGGAACGACTCGACGGTGCCGGAGGTGTCGGCGACCTGCTCGGCCAGCAGCTCGAGGCGGACGACCTCACGCGCCTCGGCGGTGGCGGTCGAGGCCATCTCGGTGGGGCCGGTGAGGTCGCCGGGCAGCCCGGTGTCGACGAGATACGTCGTGATGCCGCTGCCGCGCAGCAGCCGCCGGGCCGCCTCCAGCACACCGAGTTCGCGCCGCCGGGCGAGATAGCGGGCGGGCGGGCAGTGCGGTTCCAGGCCGAGCAGCGGGGGGCACCAGCGGCGTACCGCGAAGCCGGTCTGGGTGTCGAAGAGGGTGGTGCCGGGGGCGGGCGGGCCCTCGGTGCGGGCCAGCTGGGCCTCGAAGGTCCCGAGGCCCAGCTCCGTTCTCAGGACGCCGTGGCAGTACTGGTCCACGAGGGACGGCGTTTCGATCATCCGGACTCCCGGGACTGGACCACGTACTCCTACGAGTCCTAACGGGTGAACCGGGTGTCAGGTGTTGCGTTCCCCGCACCTCGGAAAAACGTCCGGGAAAAGCCGGGGAATGCCGGGCGGAAGCCCGGAAAGGGGGCTGCTCAGCCGCCGATCTGGATGCCGGCCATCCGCTTCCACTCGTACGGGCCGGTCTTCACCTTCGCCGCGAACTCGCCGTCGAAGGCCTCGTGCACGGTCAGACCGGACTGCTGCACCGCCTTCTCGGCGGTCTCGTAGGACGGTGCCACCAGGTCGCCCCAGCCGCCGTCCTCACCGACCAGCACGATCCGGGCCCCGCGCTCACCGAGGTACGCGACCTGGGCCTCGGCGCCTCCGTGGGCCTTGGCGAAGGCACTGATCTGCTTGGCCAGCCGGCTCACCCGGCGCTCGTCCACCTGCTGCGTGTCTCCCATGACCAGGATGCTACCGACGGGTAGACCGAACGGCGACGGGCGGGGTGCGTGGTCTTGCCCACGACTAGCGGAGGAAGGGATCCACCGCCACTGCCACGAACAGCAGCGACACGTAGGTGATCGACCAGTGGAACAGCCGCATCTCCTTGAGCTTCCCGCCCGTCACCTCGGCCTTCGCCCGGTTCTGCAGGGCGTGCGCCTCCCACAGCCACCAGCCGCCGGCCGTCAGCGCGACCAGTGTGTAGAACCAGCCGGTGTAGCCGAGCGGGGTCAGCAGCAGGGAGACGGCGACCATGACCCAGCTGTAGAGCACGATCTGCTTGGCGACGACCTTGTTGGACGCGATGACCGGCAGCATCGGCACGCCGACACGCGCGTAGTCGTCCTTCACCTTCATCGACAGCGGCCAGTAGTGCGGCGGCGTCCAGAAGAAGATGACCAGGAACAGGATGAACGGCGCCCAGGAGAGGGAGTTCGTCACGGCGGACCAGCCGATCAGCACCGGCATGCAGCCCGCGATGCCGCCCCACACGATGTTCTGCGAGGTACGGCGCTTGAGGAGCATCGTGTAGACGATGACGTAGAAGAGCAGTGCGCCGAGGGCGAGCCAGGCGGACAGCCAGTTGACGGCGAGGCCGAACAACAGGGTGGAGGCGATCGCCAGGGCGATGCCGAAGGCCAGGCATTCGCGCGGGCTGACCATGCCGGTGACCAGCGGACGCTGCGAGGTGCGGTCCATGAGCGCGTCGATGTCACGGTCGATGTACATGTTGAGCGCGTTGGCGCCACCCGCGGAGAGGTACCCGGCGAGGCAGGTGACGAGCACGAGACCGAGGTCGGGGACGCCCTGCTCGGCCAGGAACATCACCGGCACCGTGGTGATCAGCAGCAGCTCGATGATCCGCGGCTTGGTCAGCGCCACGAACGCCTTGACACGGGCCCCGAACGGCCGGTGAGTCGGGCTCTGGCTCGTCCCGATTACCCCCGCAGGACGGGATTCAACGGCCGTCACGCACACCCCTGACAGAGACATCCCAGCAAGCCCGACCGTGTGAAGTCCCGGTAAAGGCTCGCGCGTACCACGCCACTGTAGACGTTGCCCATACCGCGACCTTCGCGGGGGTGGGGTCGTGTTGGAGGGTGCGCTCCAAGGTGCGCGCAGAGCGTCGATTGAGCAGTCGGATGAGCGGCTGCGTATTCATCTGCCGAATGCGGAATGACCCGGTCGGGAGGCGGATCGACGACACTCCCGGCAGTCTGGAATCACTCGAAAAAACGCACGTTCTTACGGGGGTAGGCTCGACAGCGGCCGGTGGGCGCGATGTGCACCGGCAGCCGGTGTGCGCCCAGGACACCGGCCTTCGACATGTGGAGAGGAGCCCTGACCCAGGGTGAGCACCAAGCCGACCACCACAGACCTCGAGTGGACCGAGCTGGACCAGCGGGCCGTCGACACCGCCCGCGTCCTGGCCGCCGATGCCGTACAGAAGGTCGGTAACGGCCATCCCGGTACGGCGATGAGCCTGGCGCCGGCCGCCTACACCCTCTTCCAGAAGGTGATGCGGCACGACCCGGCGGATGCCGACTGGGTCGGGCGGGACCGTTTCGTCCTGTCCGCCGGGCACTCGTCCCTGACCCTCTACACCCAGCTGTACCTGGCCGGCTTCGGCCTGGAGCTGGACGATCTGAAGGCCTTCAGGACCTGGGGTTCGAAGACCCCCGGCCACCCCGAGTACGGCCACACCGTGGGCGTCGAGACCACCACCGGCCCGCTCGGTCAGGGTGTCGCCAACGCGGTCGGCATGGCGATGGCCTCCCGCTACGAGCGCGGTCTGTTCGACCCGGACGCGCCCGAGGGCGAATCTCCGTTCGACCACTTCATCTACTGCATCGCCGGTGACGGCTGCCTCCAGGAGGGCATCTCCGCCGAGGCCTCCTCCCTCGCCGGCCACCAGAAGCTCGGCAACCTCGTCCTGCTGTGGGACGACAACCACATCTCGATCGAGGGCGACACCGAGACCGCCGTCTCCGAGGACACCGTCAAGCGCTACGAGGCCTACGGCTGGCACGTCCAGCGCGTGGCCCCGAAGCCGGACGGCGACCTGGACCCGCACGCCCTGTACGACGCGATCGAGGCGGCCAAGCAGGTCACCGACCGGCCGTCCTTCATCGCGATGCGCTCGATCATCGCCTGGCCCGCGCCGAACGCCCAGAACACCGAGGCCGCGCACGGCTCGGCGCTCGGCGACGACGAGGTCGCCGCCACCAAGCGCGTCCTCGGCTTCGACCCGGAGAAGACCTTCGAGGTCTCCGACGAGGTGCTCGACCACACCCGCCAGGCGCTGGAGCGGGGCCGGCAGGCGAAGGCCGCGTGGGACAAGTCGTTCCAGGCGTGGCGCGACAACAACCAGGAGCGCGCCACCGAGTTCGACCGCATCGCCAAGGGCGAGCTGCCCACCGGCTGGGAGGAGAAGATCCCGGTCTTCGAGGCGGGCAAGGGCGTCGCGACGCGTGCCGCGTCCGGCAAGGTGCTCCAGGCGCTCGGCGCCGTGATCCCCGAGCTGTGGGGCGGCTCCGCCGACCTGGCCGGCTCCAACAACACGACGATCGACAAGACGTCGTCCTTCCTCCCGGCGGACAACCCGCTGCCGGAGGCCGACCCGTACGGCCGCACGATCCACTTCGGCATCCGCGAGCACTCCATGGGCGCGGAGCTGAACGGCATCACGCTGCACGGACACACCCGTGTCTACGGCGGCACCTTCCTCGTCTTCTCCGACTACATGCGCAACGCGGTACGCCTCGCGGCGCTGATGCACCTGCCGGTGACGTTCGTGTGGACGCACGACTCCATCGGTCTCGGTGAGGACGGCCCGACGCACCAGCCCGTCGAGCACCTGGCGTCGCTGCGCGCCATCCCCGGTCTGAACGTGGTCCGCCCGGCGGACGCCAACGAGACCGCGATCGCCTGGCGCGAGATCCTCGGGCGCTACACCAAGGAGTACGGCAAGGGCGCCCCGCACGCTCTCGCGCTGACCCGCCAGGGCGTGCCGACGTACGAGCCCAACGAGGAGGCGGTGCGCGGCGGTTACGTGCTGTTCGAGGCCGAGGGGGCCGAGGGGCAGAACACCGAGCCCGAGGTCATCCTCATCGCCACCGGTTCCGAGGTGCACGTCGCCGTCGAGGCGCGCGAGCAGCTCCAGGCCGACGGGGTGCCGACCCGGGTGGTGTCCATGCCGTCCGTGGAGTGGTTCGAGGAGCAGGACCAGGGGTACCGGGACAGCGTGCTTCCCCCGTCCGTGAAGGCTCGCGTCGCTGTCGAGGCGGGTATCGGACTGACCTGGCACAAGTACGTCGGGGACGCCGGCCGCATCGTTTCCCTGGAGCACTTCGGTGCTTCGGCCGACGGCAAGGTCCTTTTCCGCGAGTTCGGCTTCACCGGCGAGAACGTGGCCGCGGCGGCGCGGGAATCGATCGCCGCCACCCAGCGCTGACGCTCATATACGACACGTAGGAGATGCAATTTCCATGACAGACGCACTGAAGCGCCTCTCCGATGAAGGCGTCGCGATCTGGCTGGACGACCTGTCGCGCAAGCGGATCACGTCCGGCAACCTCGCCGAGCTGATCGACCAGCAGCACGTCGTGGGCGTCACCACCAACCCGACGATCTTCCAGAAGGCCATCAGCAGCGGCGACGGGTACGAGCAGCAGCTCACCGACCTCGCCGCCCGCAAGGTCACCGTCGAGGAGGCCGTCCGCATGATCACGACGGCGGACGTCCGCGACGCCGCCGACATCCTGCGCCCGGTCTTCGACGCCACGGGTGGCAAGGACGGCCGGGTCTCGATCGAGGTCGACCCGCGCCTCGCGCACCACACCCGCGCCACCGTCGCCGAGGCCCGCCAGCTGGCCTGGCTGGTGGACCGCCCGAACACCCTGATCAAGATCCCGGCGACCAAGGCGGGTCTGCCGGCGATCGCCGAGACGATCGGCAACGGCATCAGCGTCAACGTCACGCTGATCTTCTCGCTGGAGCGCTACCGCGAGGTCATGGACGCCTACCTCACCGGTCTGGAGAAGGCGAAGGAGCGGGGCCTGGACCTCTCCAAGATCCACTCGGTGGCGTCCTTCTTCGTGTCCCGCGTGGACACCGAGATCGACAAGCGGATCGACGCGCTCGGCACCGACGAGGCCAAGGCGCTGCGCGGCAAGGCCGCCGTCGCCAACGCACGGCTCGCCTACCAGGCGTACGAGGAGGTCTTCAGCTCCGACCGCTGGAGCCCGCTGGAGAACGCCGGCGCCAACAAGCAGCGTCCGCTGTGGGCGTCGACCGGCGTGAAGGACAAGGCGTACAAGGACACCATGTACGTCGACGACCTGGTCGCCCCGAACACCGTGAACACCATGCCGGAGGCCACCCTCGTCGCGACGGAGGACCACGGGCGGATCACCGGCGACACCATCACCGGGACCTACGAGCAGGCCCGCGCCGACCTGGACGCGGTCGAGCAGCTCGGCATCAAGTACGACGACGTGGTCCAGCTCCTCGAGGACGAGGGCGTCGAGAAGTTCGAGGCGTCCTGGATCGACCTGCTGAAGTCGACCGAGGCGGAGCTGAAGCGCCTCGCCCCCTCGGAGGGCTGACACCTTGTCCTCTCCCGGAGCGAACCCGCTCCGTGACCCCGCAGACCGACGGCTCCCGCGTATCGCGGGGCCGTCGGGCCTGGTCATCTTCGGCGTCACGGGTGATTTGTCACGAAAGAAGCTGATGCCCGCGGTGTACGACCTCGCGAACCGGGGTCTGCTGCCGCCGGGCTTCTCGCTGGTCGGGTTCGCCCGCCGCGAGTGGGCCCATGAGGACTTCGCGCAGGTGGTCCACGACGCGGTCAAGGCACACGCCCGTACGCCGTTCCGCGAGGAGGTCTGGCAGCAGCTCATCCAGGGGATGCGCTTCGTCCAGGGCACCTTCGACGACGACGACGCCTTCGAGCGGCTGCGCGCCACGATCGACGAGCTGGACAAGGCGCAGGGCACGGGCGGCAACTTCGCCTTCTACCTCTCCGTGCCGCCGCGCTCGTTCCCGGTGGTCATCCAGCAGCTGAAGAAGCACGGGCTGGCCGACCAGAAGGGCGGCTCCTGGCGCCGCGCGGTGATCGAGAAGCCGTTCGGCCACGACCTGAGGTCGGCCGAGGAGCTGAACAAGGTCGTCCACGAGGTGTTCGCCCCGGAGCAGGTCTTCCGGATCGACCACTACCTCGGCAAGGAGACCGTCCAGAACATTCTGGCGCTGCGCTTCGCCAACACCATGTTCGAGCCGATCTGGAACCGGTCCTTCGTGGACCATGTGCAGATCACCATGGCCGAGGACATCGGCATCGGCGGCCGGGCGGGGTACTACGACGGGATCGGCGCCGCTCGTGACGTCATCCAGAACCACCTGCTCCAGCTGCTCGCGCTGACGGCGATGGAGGAGCCCGCCTCCTTCGACGCGGACGCGCTGGCCGCGGAGAAGACCAAGGTGCTCGGCGCCGTGAAGCTGCCCAAGGACCTGGGCCGCTCCACAGTGCGCGGGCAGTACGCGGCCGGCTGGCAGGGCGGCGCGAAGGTCATCGGCTACCTCGAAGAGGACGGCATCGACGCCAAGTCGAAGACCGACACGTACGCGGCCATCAAGCTGGAGATCGACAACCGGCGGTGGGCGGGCGTGCCGTTCTACCTGCGCACCGGCAAGCGCCTGGGCCGCCGTGTCACCGAGATCGCCGTGGTCCTCCAGCGCGCCCCGCACTCTCCCTTCGACACGACGGCCACCGAGGAACTGGGCCAGAACGCGATCGTCATCCGCGTCCAGCCCGACGAGGGCGTCACCGTGCGCTTCGGCTCCAAGGTGCCGGGCACCTCGATGGAGATCCGGGACGTCTCCATGGACTTCGCGTACGGCGAGTCCTTCACGGAGTCCAGCCCGGAGGCGTACGAGCGGCTGATCCTGGACGTCCTGCTGGGCGACTCGAACCTCTTCCCGCGCACCGAGGAGGTCGAGCTGTCCTGGCGGATCCTCGACCCGATCGAGTCGTACTGGGACAGCCACGGCAAGCCCGCGCAGTACCCGGCCGGCACGTGGGGGCCCGTCGAGGCCGACCAGATGCTCGAACGAGACGGACGGAGCTGGCGCCGGCCATGAAGATAGACCTCACCGACACCACGGCCAGCAAGATCAACAAGGCGCTTGTGCAGGGCCGCCGCGCCATCGGCACGCCCGCCGTCGGCATGGTCCTCACCCTGGTCGTCGTCACCGACGAGGAGAACGCCTACGACGCCCTGAAGGCGGCCGGCGACGCCTCGCGCGAGCACCCCTCGCGCACGCTCGTCGTCATCCGGCGCGTCTCGCGCAGCCCCCGGGACCGTACGCAGTCCCGCCTGGACGCCGAGGTGCGGGTCGGCGCCGAGGCGGCCACCGGCGAGACGGTCGTCCTGCGGCTGCACGGCGAGGTGGCCGAGCACGCGCAGTCCGTGGTGCTTCCGCTGCTGCTGCCGGACGCCCCCGTGGTCGTCTGGTGGCCGGTCGACGCACCGCTCGACCCGGCGGGCGACGCGCTGGGCGCGCTGGCCCAGCGCCGGGTCACCGACACCTACGCCGCCGAGCAGCCGGTACGGGAGCTGTCGGCCCGCGCCGACACCTACACGCCCGGCGACACCGACCTGTCGTGGACCCGCATCACCCCCTGGCGCTCGATGCTCGCGGCGGCCCTCGACCAGGTCGTCTGCGAGGTCAGGGCCGTCGAGGTGGAGGGCGAGGAGTTCAACCCGAGCTGTGAGCTGCTGGCGATGTGGCTCGCGGACCGGCTGGACGTCCCCGTCCGGCGCGCGCTGTCCTCCGGCCCCGGCCTCACGGCGGTCCGCATGGACACCGACTGCGGCCCGATCGCCCTCGACCGCGCCGACGGTTCGCTGGCCACGCTGTCCATCCAGGGCCAGCCGGACCGTGCGGTGGCGCTGAAGCGCCGGGACACGGCGGAGCTGATCGCGGAGGAGTTGCGGCGGCTGGACCCGGACGACACGTACGCGTCGGCGCTGCGGTACGGGGTGGAACGGCTGAACGCTCCCGCGCGGGCCTCCGCACCCGAGCCGTCGGCCCAGGACGACGTGCCCGTCGAGGAACTCCCGGCCAAAGGAGAAGCCCCCGGCGACGGGGCGGAAGCTCTCCCGGCTCCCGTCGAGACTGCCGCGAAAGCGCCCGCGAAGGACGCGTCGGCGACGGAACCGGTGAAGAAGGCGGCGGCGAAGTGAGCACACCCCAACTGGTCGTCCACCGCGACAAGGAACTGATGGCGCAGGCCGCCGCGGCCCGGCTGATCACGAAGATCGTGGACGCCCAGGCCTCGCGCGGCACCGCGTCCGTCGTCCTCACCGGCGGCCGCAACGGCAACGGCCTGCTGGGCGCGCTGGCCGCCGCGCCCGCCCGGGACGCCATCGACTGGTCCCGCCTGGACCTGTGGTGGGGCGACGAGCGCTTCCTGCCCGAGGGCGACCCGGAGCGCAACATCACCCAGGCCCGTGAGGCGCTCCTCGACTCCGTCCCGCTGGACCCCGAGCGCGTGCACGCCATGCCCGCGTCGGACGGACCGCACGGTTCGGACGTGGAAGCGGCGGCGGCCGCCTACGCCGAGGAACTGGCCGGGGCGGCGGTCCCGGAGAACCACGCCCCGGTCCCGACGTTCGACGTCCTGATGCTGGGTGTCGGCCCGGACACCCATGTGGCGTCCCTGTTCCCGGAACTCCCCGCGGTACGGGAGACGGACCGCATGGTGGTGGGCGTCCACGGCGCGCCCAAGCCCCCGCCGACCCGTGTCACCCTCACCCTCCCGGCCATCCGGGCGGCCCGCGAGGTATGGCTGCTGGCGGCCGGCGAGGACAAGGCCAACGCCGCGGCGATCGCCCTCTCGGGCGCCGGCGAGATCCAGGCCCCGGCAGCGGGAGCCCGTGGCCGTGCCCGCACCCTGTGGCTCCTGGACTCGGCAGCGGCCTCCCAACTCCCGAGATCGCTGTACCCACCGGCGTCTCCCTGACGGCAGGAGACGGCAACGCCGGGCCCGCCCCACGGTGGCGGGCCCGGACGGGCGGAGTCCTACTTGACCGACCCTGCCATCACCCCTTGGACAAAATGGCGCTGGAAGGCGAAGAACACCGCCACCGGGACGACCAGGGACACGAACGCGCCGGGGGCCAGGACGTCGATGTTGCTGCCGAACTGGCGGATCTGGGACTGGAGTTCCACCGTCAGGGGCTGGGAGGAGCTGTCCGCGAAGAGGAGGGCGACCAGCATGTCGTTCCAGACCCACAGGAACTGGAAGATGGCGAGGCTGGCGATGGCCGGGCGGCCCACCGGGAGGATCAGGCGGGTGAAGATGCGCCACTCGCTGCCGCCGTCCATCCGGGCCGCCTCCAGCATCTCCTTCGGTATCTCGGCGAAGTAGTTGCGCAGCAGGAACACCGCGAACGGCAGGCCGTAGGCCACGTGGAAGAGGACCACGCCCGGGATCGTGCCGAACAGGCCCAGTTGGCCGAAGAGTTTGGCCACCGGCAGCAGGCCGATCTGGACCGGCACCACCAGCAGGGCGACCACCAGCAGGAACAGCGGCTCGCGGGCGGGGAAGTCCAGCCAGGCGAAGGCGTATCCGGCGAGGGCCGCGACGACGACGACCAGGAACGTCGTCGGCACCGAGATCAGCACCGTGTTCCAGAACGCCTGCGTGATCCCCGAGTTCTGCAGCAGCGCGGAGTAGTTGTCGAAGGACAGCTGGCCGGGGCTGGTGAACACCGTCCACCAGCCGCCCTTCGCGGTGTCCTCGGCGGACCGCAGCGACGACAGGAACAGACCGGCCAGCGGGGTGAGCCAGATCAGGCCCACCACCACGAGGAAGGCCTGGACCAGGCTGTTGCCCAGGCTCCGGCGCACGGCGTTCATCGCCGACTCCCCTCTCATCGCTGACTCCTTCGGAAACGGCGGACGTTGAAGACCATCGCGGGGATCACCAGGAGCAGCAGCAGGACGCCCAGCGCGCTGCCGAGCCCCTGGTCGTTGCCGCCGCCGAAGGACACCAGCCACATCTGCGTCGCCAGCACGGTCGCGTCCTCCTGCACCGGACCGGGCGCGATGATGTAGACGAGGTCGAAGACCTTCATCACGTTGATCACCAGCGTGATGAAGACGACGGTCAGCACCGGCGCGAGCAGCGGAACCGTGATCTTCCGGAAGATCTGCCACTCGTTGGCGCCGTCCATCCGCGCCGCCTCCAGCGCGTCCCGGGGCAGCGCGGACAGCCCCGCGCCGATCAGCACCATCGCGAAGCCGGTCCAGATCCACAGGTACGCCCCGATGATCGCCGGTGTGACGAGCGCCGGGCCGAGCCAGGAGACGCCCTCGTAGGGCGGCGCGAAGTTCGAGGCCGGCAGCCGCACGGTGTACGAGCCCGCCTGCAGCCCCTCGAAGCGGAAGGAGCCGTCGGACGCGGTGGTCGCGGTACCGGCCGTCCTGCCGTCGCGCACCGCCTCCACCGTCATCTCCGGCAGCCCGCTCTCCTGCCGGTCGACGCGGCCCTGCTCCCCTCCTCCGCCGGGCGTGAAGTCCAGGTAAACGACCCCGCGCAGCTCACCGGCCCCGGCCTGCTGCCCGGCCGCCCCGTACGCGGGCTCCGCGCCGCCGGGCAGGTCACCCGGCAACACGCCGACCAGGCCGAGCGCCACCGTGTCACCCGGCGAGACCCCCGCGCTCGTCCGGTACGACCCGTCGGCCTCCTCGGTCAGACCCTGGCCGTCGCGCGCCCGCGCGGTCGGATAGGACGACATGCCCTCGAAGGCGTCATGGACGGAGACCACGGCGGCGTTCAGCACGCCCTTGTCCGGGTCCTCGTCGTAGGCGAGCCGGAAGATGATGCCGGCGGCCAGGAAGGACACCGCCATCGGCATGAACAGCAGCAGCTTGAACGCCGTCGCCCAGCGGATCTTCTCCACCAGGACGGCCAGGATCAGCCCCAGCCCGGTCAGCAGCGTCGGCGCCACGACGACCCAGATCGCCGTGTTGCGCACGGCTTTCAGCGTCGCCGGGTCGCGGAACATCTCCGTGTAGTTGTCGCCGCCCACGAACCGGGTGCCGGACGCGTCGAAGAAGCTGCGGCCGACGGAGAACAGCACGGGGTAGACGACGAGCGCGCCGAGCAGGAGCAGCGCGGGGAGGACGAAGAGCAGGGCGACGACCGGCCCCCGCCGCCGCCGGCGCCGGCTGTTTCCGGC
>NZ_JBHWJQ010000038.1:0-82677 GCF_042731435.1 Streptomyces sp. NPDC059861
CAAGGGCAGCAAGCATGAAACCCATCCCTGCCCCACCCGCGCTGTCCCAGAGTCGCGAACTCCAGGGACGCACTCAAGAAGGTAGGGCGGCATGACCGCCGTGAGTGCGGCGAGAGCTGTTCCTTGAGACGGCATGTCCCCTCCAGTGGTGTGCATCGTATGACGCAAGGTATCCGGCGCCACCGACATCGAGTTCGAGGGTGTGGAATGTCAGTCGAGGACTTCGGTGACGGTGGACTGGGCGGCTTTGTCGTCGACGAGGGACTTGCCGGCGGCGAAGGTGGCGACGAGGGATAGCAGGCAGAGGTTGTTGACGGCACGGGGGGAGCCGCGCGATGTGGTGTGGATGAGGTGACGGCGTCGTCGGTGAAGAGCTGGTCGCTGCGGCCGGCGAGGCCGAGGTGGCGCTTGATGTGGCTGGCTGTCTCGGTGGGCGTCGTGCCGGGCGTTGTGTAGCGCAGGGCGGTCCGCTGTTCGAGGGCGGCAATGTGCGTCCCAGGCTGCCCGCCGGGCCAGCACCGTTGCCACGGCCACCACATCGGCCTGCTGTCCAGGCCGCTCGCCGTCGCTGATGACGCGGTGGACCGTGTCCCGGCTCGGCGACCCCGCCAAGCCGTCGTCGGCGATGTCCCCGGTGATCTCATCCAAGCTGGGGCCCCCGGCTGCCAGGTACATCTCGTACAGCAGCTCCTTGAGCTTGCGCAGCGCCGACGGCCATCCCACGCGCGCCCGCTTCAACGGCCGTTGCCGCTTCGGACTTTCCTTCGGGCCCGGCCGCCCGCCCCCGGTGTCGCCACTCATCGCACCATGGTCTCCGCTCTCGCCCTCCGACATGGCGTGAACAGCGCTAAGAACCGGGCCCGTTGAGGGCACGTCGCAACTCGGAGTCGATCTCGTCGGGGGGCTCAGCGTGGACAGCAAGTCGGCCGGCTGCCCCACCCACCCACCACACTCGCTGTGGAGGACTTCATGTCCCGCACGCGTTTGACCCGCCGTGAACGCCTCGCCCTGGCCGGACCAGCCCTGTCCGGTGCCGTCTCCGGCATCCTCCGGGTCCTCGGCGACCTCGCTGTCACTACGACCGCTGTTCGGGCGAGGTTGCGGGCGGGAGAGCCTGCTCGGCCCAGACGGTCTTGCCGTCGTTGGAGTGACGGACGCCCCAGTTCTGTGCGAGTTGGGCGATGATGAACAAGCCGCGCCCGCCTTCGTCGATGGTTTTCGCGTGGCGAAGCCGCGGCGCGAGGGAGTTGCTGTCGTGGACTTCACAGGTGAGCGTGCGGTCCTTGATGAGCCGCAAGTGCACAGGCGGGGTGCCATAGCGGATGGCGTTGGTGGCCAGTTCGCTGACGATCATTTCGGTGGTGTAGGTGGTTTCCTCATCCACTCCCCAATGGGTGAGTTGGTGTCGGGTTCGGGCGCGCGCCGTGGCGACAGCTTGGGGCTGGTGGTCGAGATGCCACGCGGTGACCTGGTCAGCGGGGAATGCGTGGGTGCGGGCGAGGAGGAGGATGACGTCGCCGTGGTGGGTGTCGTTCCGCAGCCTGTAGAGCACGTCATCGCACAGATCCTGAAGGGGCCGGTCAGCGTGGGCCAGCACCCGCTGAAGGGTATCCGGGGCGGTGTGCTGGAGGGATGCGGTGTAGAAGGCGAGGACGCTGCCGTCGGGGACAGAGACAGTGGTGGCAGCAAAGGGGGGCCCTTCGGTACTGCCCAGGGGAGGTCCGCTCGGCAGGTGAGGGATCTCGGTACTCCCATCGGGATGGGCTATCACGGGTGGGGGGTGGCCGGCCAGGGCGATGGTGCAGGTTTGGGCGAGGGGGTCGTAGACCGCGTACGCGCAGCTTCCCGTGAGCGGCATGGGGTCGCCGGGCGGCAGAGTTGCGCGTTCCTGGGCCAGGCTTATTGCGGTGTCGTTGAGGCGTGCGAGGAGCTCGTCGGGCTCCAGGTCGAGTGCGGCCAAGGAGTGCGTGGCGGTCCGTATCTGTCCCATAGTGGTGGCCGCGTGGATGCCTTGGCCAGCGACCTCGCCGACCACCAGTGCGGTGCGGGCGCCGGACAGGGCGAAGGTGTCGAACCCGCCGCCTCCGCCCGCCTCGGAGGGAACGTGCAGGTGCGCGGTTTCAACGGTCGTCCGCGTGACAGCGCGGGGAAGCAGCAGGTGGCGCTGGATTGTCAGGGCGATGATGTGTTCGCGGGTGTAGCGGCGGGCGTTGTCGATGCACAGCGCTGTGTGAGCGGCCACTGCGATGGCGAGGGTGACATCGCCCTTGTTGAAGACGTCGCTCTTGTCGGCGCGGTACAGGCTGATCAGTCCCAGCACGGTTCCGCGCAGGGTCAGGGGTGTCGTGATGAGGCTGTGGGCACCGGAGGCGCGGATCGCTTCGGCGCGCGGCGGGACGGCCGCCAGCCAGGGAGTTTCGGGGCCCAGAGCGACCAGGCGGGGCTTGAGGTCGGTCAGCGTCTGGGCGTACGGCGTCGGGAACGGCAGAGCGCGCACGTCACCCACCGGATGTGCCTGAACCTGCTGCTCGCCGCCACTGCGGCCGAAGGCGGCACGGCGCAGCGGCACCTCCGGTCCGAGGGGACTCTGCGGAGGTTCCTCGCCACGCACCACTGCGTCCACGACGTCCACGACGGCGATGTCGGCGAGGTCCGGCACCACCGCCTGTACGAGTTCCTCGCAGGTGGCCACCACGTCGAGGGTCTGTCCCACGTGCTCGCGCACCGAGCCGAAGACGCGCAGACGGACGCGTAGCTTTTCGCGCTCGGTGACATCGAGTACCTCCGTCAGCACCCCCAAGATCCTCCCCTGCGCGTCCTCGAGACGAGATGCCGAGACGGAGAACTGGTACTCCGGCCCCGGCGCGCCTTTCGGACGCACCCCCACCAGTCGCCCCCGTGCGGGCGCGCCGCTCTTCAGCACGCCGTGCAGCAGCGCCTCGACCTCACCGGGCGCGGCGAGGTCATACACGTCGGTGAAGTGCCGGCCCATGATCTGTTCGGGGGGTGCTGTGTCCAGGACCGGCGTGTTGACGTTGATCCGTAGGATTCGCAGTTCCGTGTCCAGGACCATCAGCCCAGTCGGGGACTGGTGGAACAGAGCTTCCAGTACTGCCGCACCCTCGACGGGTGAAATGGCTTCGTCGTGTGCCACGGCATCCCACCTCCCCTACCCAGCCTGCTCCTGGCTCCTGTGCACCGCTCCTTCGCATCGCCCGACGTGTCCGAACGTGCCCCGGCGTTGCGGCTCAGTCCGCTGTTGTCGAGCGCTCGCCGGTGGTTCGCCGCGGTGAAGGGAGGCGGGGCGTTGCCGGTCCGGCGGCCCCTCCCCAGCCGTAGAAGGCCCCACGATGAGAAAACGTCGGGTGGTCCCGACGCGGACTGCCCAGTTGGGGTCACACCGGACGGACAGCCATCGCGGAGAACGTCTCGCCCGCTAGGCCCGGTTCCCCTCACAGCGATCGTCCTCTACGCGGTCGGTCTCCACGATTGCGGCGAATCGGAGGTGATACGGCTACGGCATGAAGACCATGGCGGCAGCGCCGAACAGGTCGACGACGAAGTACCACTCCGCCCACGCCCGAGGCACAACCGTCTTGGCCCGCGGCTCGCTGGCCACGTCCGCCGCCGAGGAGCCGTCCGGGCGATCATGTGACCGCCCCACGCCATCTTGCCGTCCTCTTCCGTTGCGGCGAATCGCAGTCGGGAGGATCGTGGGATACGCGCTCGGTGAGAGGCAGTCGGCCCGTTTCGTCTCTGCCCGCCGGATGGTGGCTGGCCCCTGCTTCGAGGAAGGGCCGCGCCATGACGCATCTCGGTTTGCCGGAAACGATCGCCATGTGCCTTTTCGACCTGAAGGGTGTCCTCACCAAGACCGCCGCGGTGCATGAAGCCGCCTGGCGGGTGAGAGTCGACACCTTCCTGCGCCGACGGCTCGGAGCCGACTTCCGGCGGTTCGACTTCCATGAGTACAGCGAGTACGTGGACGGCAGACCGCGTGCCGACGGCGTAGGGAGCTCGCTTGCCTCCCGCGGTGTCGGGGCCCCGGAGGGCCTCGCCAGCGACAGCGCACAGCAGGACACGGTCCATGGCCTGGGACGCCGCAAGAACGAGCTGTTGCTCAAGAAGATCAGCAGCGAGGGCGTAGAGCCGTATCCCACCACCCTGCGCTACATCGACGAGGTGAGGCGGCTCGGGCTGAGGACCGGTGTGGTGTCCTCCAGCGCCAACTGCCCGAGGTCCTGCGGTCGACAGGGGCGGAGGACCTGTTCGACGGGCTCGTCGCCGCGGAACGGGGACTGCCCGGAAAACGGCACCTCGACACGTTTCTTGCCGCCGCGCACGGTCTCGGTTCCACGGCCTCGGTCTCGGCCGTCGTCGAAGACGCGCTCGCGGGGGATCGACGCCGCCCGAGCGGGCCGCTTCGGCTTCACCCATCGGGGTCGACCGGGCGGGTCAGGGGATGCCATGCGTGCCCACGGCGCCGACGTCGTCGTGCGGAACATCTCAGAACTGGTGGATCGGGAATGATCACAGAGCCTTGCTTCTCCGTGGACCGCTGGAGTCTGAGGGAGACACCGCTCGTACTGGAAATGCTGCCGCAGAGCGAATCGGTGTTCGCGCTGTCCAACGGACACCTCGGCTGGCGGGGCAACCTCGACGAGGGCGAGCCGCACGGGATACCCGGCTCGTACCTCAACGGGTTCTACGAGGCGCACTCCCTGCCCTACGCGGAAGGAGGATACGGCTATCCGGAGTCCGGTCAGACGGCGATCAACGTCACGAACGGCAAGGTGCTCCGGCTGCTGGTCGGTGACGAGCCCTTCGACCTGCGCTACGGCAGGCTCCACAGCCACGAGCGCACCCTGGACCTGCGTGCCGGTCTGCTGCGCCGCCACTGCGAATGGACTTCGCCCGCCGGCTGCACAGTGCGTCTGCGCTCCACTCGCCTGGTCTCCTTCACTCAGCGTGCGATCGCAGCCGTCGCCTACGAGGTCGAGGCCGTGGACGCCCCCGTGCGCATCGTCGTCCAGTCGGAGCTCATCGCCAACGAACAGCTTCCGGCGGTCTCGGGCGATCCCCGCGCAGCCGCGGCCCTGAAGTCACCTCTCGAATCCGAGGAGAACCGCACATCCGGAAACCGGCTGCTGCTGGTCCACTCCACTCGCCGGAGCAAGCTCCGGATCGCGACCGCGGCCGACCACACCGTCGATGGACCCGCCGGAACACGAACCAGCAGCGAGAGCACCGAGGACGTCGCACGCCTGACCGTCACGTCGCAGCTGGCGGCCGGCGAAAGACTGCGGATCGAGAAGATGGTCGCCTACGGCTGGTCGCACATGCGGTCGCTTCCGGCAGTGCGGGACCAGGTCCAAGCGGCTCTCGCGGCGGCGAGCAGCACACGCTGGGAGGGCCTGGTGGAGGAACAGCGGACCTACCTGCAGCACTTCTGGGCACGATCCGATGTCGAGGTCGACGGCGACGACGAACTGCAGCAGGCCATCCGCTTCGCCTTGTTCCACGTGCTGCAGGCCGGTGCGCGTGCCGAACGGCGAGCCATCCCTTGCAAAGGACTCACCGGCACAGGGTACGACGGTCACACCTTCTGGGACACCGAGACCTTCGTGCTGCCGTTGCTCACGTACATCTCGCCCCGCGCCGTCGCCGAAGCGCTGCGCTGGCGGCAGAGCACGCTGCCGGCAGCACGCGACCGCGCACGCCAACTCGGATTGCGCGGGGCCTCGTTTCCCTGGAGAACCATCGACGGCGCGGAGTGCAGCGCTTATTGGCCGGCCGGCACCGCAGCCTTCCACATCAACGCCGACATCGCCGACTCGGTCATACGCTATGTCTCCGCGACCGGCGACGAGGATTTCGCCCGCGACAGCGGTGTGGAACTGCTCGTGGAGACCGCCCGGCTCTGGATGTCGTTGGGCCATGAAGACCACCGCGGCGCTTTTCATATCGACGGCGTTACCGGACCGGACGAGTACAGCGCGATCGTCAATGACAACATCTACACCAACCTCATGGCGGCGAAAAACCTTCGCGGGGCCGCCTATGCCGTCGACCGCTACCCCGACGAAGCGGCGGCCCTGGGCGCGGACGACCAGGAGGCCGCGTCATGGCGTAGCGCCGCGGAGTCGATGCACATCCCCTACAACGAGGACCTGGGGGTGCACGAACAGCACGCCGGATTCACTGACCGCCAGCCGTGGGACTTCGCCGCCACACGCCCCGACCAGTACCCTCTGATGCTCAACTTCCCCTACTTCAACATCTACCGGAAACAGGTGGTCAAGCAGGCGGACCTGGTGCTGGCCATGTACACCTGTGGCGACTGTTTCGACGCGGAGCACAAGTCGCGAAACTTCGAATATTACGAGTCCTTCACCGTGCGCGA
Organism: Streptomyces sp. NPDC059861; assembly: GCF_042731435.1. Classification (NCBI taxonomy): domain Bacteria; kingdom Bacillati; phylum Actinomycetota; class Actinomycetes; order Kitasatosporales; family Streptomycetaceae; genus Streptomyces; species Streptomyces sp. NPDC059861. The sequence goes on from NZ_JBHWJQ010000038.1 coordinate 6,404, forward strand.
CTCCTCGCTGTCCGCCTGCTGCCAGGCCGTCGTCGCAGCGGAGGTGGGCAACGGGCGTATGGCTTACGAATACGCCGTCGAAGCGGCGTTCATAGACCTCAACGATCTCCACATGAACACCCGGGACGGGCTGCACATCGCCTCGCTGGCAGGCACATGGATTGCTCTGGTCGGCGGTTTCGGAGGTATGCGGCACAACGAGGACACCCTGACGTTCGTCCCCAGGCTGCCTGAAAAACTCAGCCGCCTGGCATTCCACATGAACATCTGGGGCCGCCGCCTCCGAGTGGAGATCACAGACGAGGACGCCACCTATGTTCTGCTCGCAGGAGAGCCGATGCCGATCTGCCACCACGGCCAAGTGGTGATGCTCGTAGCCGGCTCGCCCACGCGGTGCCCCATACCCGACGCACCCGCCCACCCGTCGCCGGACCGGCCGCCGCACTGCTGGCCAGGTCGGGGCAGTCCCCGACGGGAGTAGTGGCGGTGGTCCCCGGCCGGTGCCCGGTGCCACGGCGTGTTCCGCCGTCCGGTCTGATCCCGGCCTGCGCGGCGGCTCCCCGGGGTGGCTGGCTATCGGTCTGGATCGTCAACTGAACGACTCGAGCCCGGGTTTTGCAGGCCCAGCTGTCCCACTCCAGATGATCCGCCTCACGTGGCCGGCTCGGAATTTTCCTGTACCGGCTCGGCTTCGCCACGGCAGGCCCAGGGAAAGCAGGCCGTGGACCACGCCGTTCTCCAGCTCCGCCGCAGCGGTTCGGGCGTCCAGTTGCTGCTGGCGGGCGACGGCGGCAGTGACGTGGTCGGTCGGGGCCCGGGCGAGTGGTTCCCGGGAGCGGTACAGGAAGGCATGCGCGAGCAGTCGACCCGCCGCAGGAAGGCATTCCCCGGTGCGAAATACTGTCCCGATGAGTTCACGCACTTCCCCGGTCAGTCAGCCGATCACGATACGGAGGGCTGTCGCGCGGGATGCCAAACGGCTCACGCGGCTCGTGCGTGGCTCAGGCGCCTACGAGGGTAAGTATGCAGCCGCAGTCGCGGGCTACCGGGTCGGTCCTGATTACATCGAAGCCCACCGCGCCTTCGTGGCCGTTGGCGACTCGGAGCATGGAGGCCGGGTCCTCGGGTTCTACTCGCTCGTCCTCGCTCCACCGGAGCTCGACCTGCTGTTCGTCGCCGACGAAGTGCAAGGACGGGGTATTGGACGGCTGCTCGTGGCGCACATGCAGTCCGAGGCCCGTGCCGCCGGGCTCGACCGTGTCATGGTCGTGTCGCATCTTCCCGCCGAGGACTTCTACCACCGCGTTGGTGCGGTGCGGACCGGGACCGCGTTCGCGAACCCGCCCGCCGTGCCGTGGGACCGTCCCGAATTCGAGTTTCGCATTCCTTCGGAATGACGCGGTGTGCCGGTTCGCGGGGCACCGGCTTCGAAGTTGATTCCCGCGGTAGACATCGGGTTTCACACGACGAGTGACAGCGTGCGTGACGTGATCAATTGTTGTTCGTACTCGGCTGGCGCGAGGTAACCGAAGGCGGAGTGGCGGCGGCGCCGGTTGTAGTACGACAGCCACCTGAACAGCTGCAGCCGTGTCTGCGGCCTTCGAGGTCCAGCGCCTTCCGTGCAGGCAACTCACGCATGAGGACCTGGAAGAACGACTCGGCCAGAGCGTTGACGCTCCCATAGGTTTCAACTCGCTGCGAAGGCTGTCCGTGGGGCGGGCCGAAGCAGGTGATAGACATCGCGGATGACGTGGCGCTTGAGGCACTGGATGATCTCGCGTTTCGTCTTGCCTTCGGTGGTGCGGCGGGCGACGTAGTCGATCGTGGGCTGGTGGAACCGCATGCGGCGATGACGGTTCAGTAGATCGCGGTGTTGAGCCGGCAGTGACCGCCGTGGTGATCGGTGCCTGCCCCCGGTCATGCCGGAGCCGGTGGGCCCGGGAGCCATGCCCGCGAACGGCGAGAGCGGCCTCAGACTTGATCCGCTCAGGGCTGTCGCCGGCCACGACAAGGGTCTCCGCAGCGGTGTCCACGCCGATACCGAAGGGCTCGAGCAGTTGCGGGGCGACCGGCTGGACCAGGCTGCCGATCATCTTCGTCAGCTCTTTGGCCTCGACGTCCAGGTACTTTCACCGCTTGGCGAGTGTCCGCAGGGTGTGCCGAAGCGCGTCCTCGGGTCCTTCCAGACGGCGAGGAGGTAGAGCTGCCAGCTGACTTCGTATCACGGCAGGAACCCGTATCATGAATCTTCATGAGTGACATTCCTGAGGTGATCGCCCGGCTGGAACGGGTCGAGACCGAGCTTGCCCTGCGCCGCGCGGCACACCAGTACTGCGTCGCGGGCGACCTGCGCGACCTCGAGCTTTGGCGTGGCGTGTGGACACCGGACGCTGTGTGGGAGCTCAGCCCCGACATGGTGTTCACCGGTATCGGGGCGATCTGCGAAACCGTCGAACGGCAGTGGCAGATGTTCCCGGCCATGTCGCACGGAACGGTCAATCTCGACGTCGACGTGGAGGCCGCTACCGGCCGCAGCGACGTCATCGTCCACATCCAGCTCCAGGACACCACCTGGATCACCGGCGGAGCCACCTACCTCGACGAGTACCGCCGCCACGACGGCGCCTGGCGCATTGCGCGGCGGACGGTGACCCGGACGTTCAACGTCGGACCGATCCCGAACTGGGGGCCGCCAGGGGAGCGGTAGCCAGCCACGGACCTGTGTGACGGTCGCGGCGGCTGTTCGGTCGTTGACGTCGTCCATGCCGAAGGCGGTGGTCGCGGGGTGGTCTCCCAGGCCGGCGGTGTGCTGCTGGTCGAGACGATCCGCAAGCCCGCCTGGACCATGCGACATCGGCGGGCGCTGGCACGTGGCGGAAGCCGCCCAGCTGGTCACCACCGCCCGCCGCCGACAGCTGAGATTCGCCCGGCACTGGCCCTGGACCGGCGTGATCACAGCCGCGATCAGGGGCCTCGACGCACTGCCGAACCCCAGCTGACCTGCAGCAACCACCCGACCCGACGCACTCAACCCCATGACCGGAGCCGTGCCGGCGCCCACCCGACGCGACAGCCGGGCCACCGCCTTGCCCATCATCAGCTCAACAACCGAAAGGGGCCGGCGGAGAATCAGACGACCCGTCACGAAGGATCGAGGCTAGAGGAGCCCGGTAGGTGTTCGGGCTGCGAACGACCAGCCAGGCTGCCGAGGGCATGACTTCCTGGCCGGTCACTGCTTGCGACTGGTCGTTTCAGACGAGCGCCGGTGCGGGAGCGGGCAGGTAGGGGGTTACGTTGCGCCACGCGCGCTCGATGTATTCCTCCTTCTCGCCGACCGGGGCGACATAGTGCAGTGCGCTTTCGGCGGCGTCCTTGCCCTCGAGGCGGGCGATGATCCAGGCGGCGAGGTAGTGCGAGGCGAGGCAGCCACCGGCGGTGGCGATGTTGTCCTTGGCGTAGAAGGGCTGGTTGAGCACCTCGACGCCGGCGGCGATGACCCAGGGCTTGGTGGTCAGGTCGGTGCAGGCGGGGATGTCGTTGAGCAGGCCGAGCTTGGCCAGCACGAGCGCGCCGGAGCACTGCGCGGCGATGAGTTGGCGTGATGGGTCCAGGCCGCGCAGGATGTTCATGATCGCCTGGTCTTCGACGACCTCGCGGGTAGCGATGCCACTGCCGACGATGACGGCGTCAGCGGCACACGCCTCCTCAAGCGTGGACATCTGTTCGATGACCACCCCGTTCCTTGACGTCACCTTGGGGCTGGGGGTGGCGATGGTGACGCGCCAGTCGTCGGTCTTGATGCGGTTGAGCACGCCGAGCGCGATCAGGGAGTCGAGCTCGTTGTAGCCCTCGAAGGTGAGGATGGCGATGTGCATGGCGGCTGTCCTTCCGGATGAGTGGGACTTGACGGTAAGGACCCGCGAACAGGACAGTCAAAGAATTGTCATGGATACAATTCGGCGTATGGCAGCCTCGCGGTACAAAACGCTGGTCGACGCGCTCGCATCCGACATCCGGACAGGCCGGCTCGCCGCAGGCGTGCGGCTGCCGACGCACCGCGGACTCGCCGCCCGCGAGGGCATCGCCGTGGTGACCGCGACTCGGGTGTACGCCGAGCTGGAAGCGATGGGCTTGGTGAGCCGGGAACAGGGCCGCGGCACGTTCGTGCGTGACATCGCGGTTCCCGCCGGTCACGGCATCGATCAGCAGGTCGTCGCCACGGATGCGGTCGACCTCAACTTCAACTATCCGTCGCTGCCCGGCCAAGCCGATCTTCTCCGGCAGGCCTTGCGAGAGGTGGCCACCTCTGGTGATCTCGACTCGCTGCTGTGCTACCAACCACAGCGAGGGCGTCCCCAGGACAGAGCCTCGATCGCTCGGCACCTGAGGCGTCGGGGAATCACTCCTGACGCGGATCAGATCCTGATCGTCAACGGTGCGCAGCATGGCCTGGCCATCACCGTCATGGCCGCGCTCAACGCCGGCGACGTCGTCGCGGTCGACGCACTCACGTACCCGGGTTTCAAGGTGCTCGCGCATGCCTTTCATCTCGACCTGGAGCCCATACCCACAACCGCCGACGGGCCGGATCTCGATGCGCTCGAGAAGCTGTGCGCGACCCGCCCTGTGCGCGCGATCTACACCATGCCCACCTTGCACAACCCTCTGGGGTGGGTCATGCCGGCAACTGACCGTATCCGTCTGATCGAGATCGCTCGGCAGCACGGTCCGCTCATCATCGAAGACGCCTCATACGCCTACCTGGTCGAGAATCCTCCACCGCCTCTGGCCGCAAGTGCACCGGACATCACCGTCTACGTCTCGGGCCTGTCCAAGAGCGTCGCGGCCGGCCTCCGGGTCGGCTTCGTCGTCACCCCGCCGTCCAGGGTGCCGTCGCTCGAACGCGCGATTCGGGCGACCACCCGGAACGCCCCGGTCCTCACCACCGCGATCGCCTGCCGCTGGCTCGAGGACGGCACGGTGGACCACCTGGAAGCGCAGAAACGAGACGACGCCAAGGCGCGCCAAGCACTCGCCAGACAGGAGTTGGCTGGCCTACCACTCGTCAGCCACCCATCGTCCTACTTCACATGGCTGACCCTGCCCGACGACGCACGCGCCGATCGCCTGACCGCCACCCTCGCGCGTCAACACATCTCGGTAAGCACAGCGGAGCCCTTCACCACCTCGATGCACACACCACAGGCGCTCCGCCTCGCTCTGGGTTCGACCGATCTGGACCGTCTCCAGTCGACGCTGCGCACAGTGCGACGAGTCGCCGTCGAGGACGCCTACGCCTGAACTCCACTCGACCAGCCGATTCCCGCCGCACCGGCCCCACGAGGTGGCGGTGCCGGTGGTTGCCCATTGAGACACCGGTTACCCATGAGCACCGCGAACTGGCCGCGCTGGTCGGAGGCGCAGTCCTCGCGGCGGACCCAGCCGCTCTTCTCCAGCCACGCGATCGCGGACGAGCTCTGGGAGCGGGTGGTCTTCGCGTTCCTGGCCGGCTGTCCCTCACGGCGTGGCGTCCCGCTGCGGCAGCTGAGTGGCGGGGTCCTTGCGGGGTTACCTCCGCTGCTCCCAGTGGTCGATGCTCTCGCTGATCTTTTCGGCGGCGGTGCGTAGGTTGCCCAGCTCGGCGGTGTCGAGCACGTCGAAGACGAGGTCGCGTACCCGGGCCACGTGCGCTGGGGCGGCTTCGGTGAGAAGGGCGTGACCGGCGTCGGTCAGGATCGCTTGTGTGTACCGGCCGTTGATGGGATCGGGTTCCCGGCGGACGAGACCCCGCCGTTCCAGCCTGCTGATCATGTGCGAGAGACGCGACTGCTCGGAGTTGGCGAGGATGGCCAGCTCGCTCATGCGCATGCGGTGTTCCGGCTGGTCGGACAGTCCGGCAAGGACGTAGTACTCGATGTAACTGAGGTCTGCGTCCTGCTGCAGCTGCGCTCCCAGGGCGGCAGGCAGTCTGTGCACCATCATCGCGAACTGCTGCCAAATCTCCCGTTCTTCCGGGGTCAGCCAGCGGGGCTGATCGTTCGACTGCGGAGGCTGTTCAGGCATGCCCGGAGTCTATCGGGCATGAACGTTCACGAGTCACGGCTCTCACTTGAACATTCATGAGTTGGTCCCTAGGGTGTGACATGAAAGTTCAAGTGAAGGCCTCGCACCGGCGGCCCATCAAGGAGAAGACCCCATGAGTGACCTGAAGATCGCCATCATCCTCGGCAGCACCCGACCCGGCCGTAACGGCAAGGCTGTCGCGGACTGGGTGGTCTACCGCTCCGGCGCCCGTACCGGCGTCGAGTACGAGCTGATCGACCTCGCCGACTACCCGCTGCCCCACCTCGACGAGGCCATCCCGCCGGCGATGGGCCAGTATCAGGGTGAGCACACCAAGGCCTGGGCGGCCAAGGTCGCCGAGTTCGACGGGTACATCTTCGTGACCCCCGAGTACAACCACTCCACCTCCGGCGTCCTCAAGAACGCGATCGACTACCTGTACGGCGAGTGGAACAACAAGGCCGCCGCCTTCGTCTCCTACGGTTCTCTCGGCGGTGCCCGGGCCATCGAGCACCTGCGGGCCGTGGCCAGCGAACTGCAGCTGGCCCACGTGCGCCAGCAGCTGTCCTTCTCGCTGTTCACCGACTTCGAGAACTTCTCCCTGTTCAAGCCGGCTGAGCAGCACGACGTCGCCACGACCACCCTGTTCGAACAGCTCGAGTCCTGGGCCCGCGCCCTCAAGACGGTCCGGGTCTGACGCCCTCGCCCGCCGGAAGGCGAGCGAGAGGACTTCTATCGCCGTAGCCGAGTGCGAACGCGAACGCCGCGCCGGCGGCCTGTTCGGTCGGCTCCGCGGCTGAACCCGTAACGGGGCCCTGGTGACCAGGGCCCCGTTACGGGCGTGATCCAACTCGCGCGGTCCGTAGATGGTGCACCCGGGTCGCCTCAGCCCCGCAGCCCCGCACACAGTCGGACCCTCGGGCGTCCGTGCCCGCACCCAGATCCGCTCGCCTTGGTCGACCACCTCCTCGACGGCCAGGGGGTTCAGCCCCGAAAACGCGGTATTCACAAGCTCGTTGGCCCGGGAGGGACCTTAATGCTCACGAGCCGGCTCTGACTTGAACATTCATGAGTTGCACCGTACGGTGTGACATGAAAGTTCAAGTGTGTGGTCGGCTTCGCGCCGGACGGTGAGCGTCGGCCACTTTCGGGCGTTAGGGAGAAGAAATGTCTCGTTCTGTGCAGAGTGTGCCTACGGTGGGCGGGAAGGCCCGGAACATCGTTCTGTGGGTCCTACAGGTCATTCTGGCCGGCGTGTTCGTCATGGTGGGGGCTTCGAAGTTGGCCGGCGCGCAGGACATGGTCAAAATCTTCCAGGACGTCGGTGCCGGGCAATGGCTTCGGTACGTCACCGGCTCCCTGGAGCTGGCCGGGGCCGTACTGTTGCTCGTTCCCCGACTGAGTGCCCTGGGTGGTCTGATACTCACCGGAGTCATGACGGGCGCGTTCCTGACCTGCTTGTTTGTGATCGACGAAAGTCCGGTACCGGCAGCGGTGCTGCTCGTCCTGGCGGCAGTCGTCATGTGGAACCGCCGTGAGCTCACGCTCGGCATCGTCGGCCAAAGCGGGACGTCCGCTTGATCGGTCCGGGCCCGGCCCGAGGGCCCGGCCTTCGTTGCTCATGAAGTCGCACGGTGCCGTCCGCGGGACGGCACCGTGCGTCTGTGTGAGGGTGCAGGGCAGTCGGTCCGTCCGTGACGGCCACCGTCTCAGGGTGCCCGCCCCGCGTACGGCCGCCCGTATCCCCAGGAGTCGGCCACGTTCGAAATGGGCTTCTCCGCGGGGACCTTATCGCCACCACACTGGTGGCGCTTTCCGTGCGGGACGGGTCGGTGAGGGCGGGCGGTTCGGGGTTAATGTGGCCGGGTGGATGTGTTGCATTTGCGGTATTTCGTTGCGGTTGCTGAGGAGCTGAATTTCTCGGCGGCGGCCCGGCGGCTGCACATGGCAACCCCGCCCCTGAGTCAGCGGATCAGGTCTCTGGAGCGGGAACTTGATCGCCGGCTGTTCGAGCGTGACACCCACCGCGTCATGCTCACGCCCGCGGGGGAGGCGTTGTTGCCGCTCGCGCGGGAGGTGCTGGAGCAGATGAATGCCATTCCGTACCGGGTGCGTGAGGCGACCCAGCCGGGGCGCAGCACCATGTTCGTGGGTATTCCCACCGGGATGCATCCGAAGCTGCGGAACCTTGTCAACGCGCTCGCCGATCGTGTCGCGCAGTGGTGCGAGCTGCTGCGCTGGCCGGGTACGTCCAAGGCTCTGATTGCCGGGGTGAGGGAGAACACGCTGGCGATCGCGCTGGCCCGGCTGCCGGTCAGCAATGCGTCGCTGGATGTGCTGCCGGTCATGTCGGAACGGCTCGGAGCGGTGGTGCCGGCCGACCGGTTCGTCGGGCGGGATTCTGTGGCCCTGGACGACCTCAGCGATCTGTGTTTCGTCGTGGCGCCCAACGAGATCAGATCCACGTATTTCGACCAGCTCGACCGGGAAATTTTCGAGCGGGGAATCAGGAAACGCACCAAGCTGACCGAAGCCGGATATGGTGGAATCGCTGAGATGGTCTCCACCGGGATGGCTTTCTATTTCGCCATGCTCGACCCGGAAAGCCCCATGCACGGGTATGCGCTGGAGAATACGAAGGTGGTGTCGTTTACTGATTTCGAGCCGCGGCTGGAGACCGCTCTGGTCTGGCGCCGCGACCGCGCCTCGGGCGGCGATCTAGATGAACTCGTGCAAGTAGCTCGTGAGGTCTTCGCCGAGCCGATTGACCTCTGACACCCGCAGTTGTCGGCATGTCCAGGTAGAGCACGGGTCCCCGCACGCGAGGCTCTCGGAGAGTCGTTGGTGTCCCCGATGTCCGTGGGGGGCCTCGCCTGCGAGTGCGAGCCAGGCTTGCGCTCATGAGGTCGATGCTGTCCCGCTTCACCTGTGATGCCCGCACCCGGCCGCACGCCCAGGAACCAAGAATCAGGAAGACGGAAACACCGATTTACGGCCGCTCCTCCCCGTCGGTCACCCCCCGGTGTCGGTGTGACTTTCACGGTAACACCGGCATGAGCGAGGCGGTAATTCCGGCACTGGATATTTCCCGCTAGCGTTCCCTGTCATAGCCGGTCGAGGCGACGAAAGGAATGCGACCATGACGAAGATGCATATGGCAGGGCCGCTGGAAAGCGTGCCGAGCATTGATCTGTCGACGGTGGTGATGGGCTCGCGGCGCACCCGGGACGGCCTGGCTGCCGTAATCCCTTACACCCCGCAGAACTTCCGCCACCTCTTCTCTGCCGCGAGCCGCCCGGACCTGGGCACGGCTCCATGCGTCGACGGCTCCGCTCTGGACTTCGACGACGTAGAGGACTCGTCCGACCTGGTCGATGAGGCGCTGACCACGGCCGAGTGGGCCGAGGTGTGCGTAGAGCACGACATCCCGACGGGACCGGTGCTTCGACTGGATCACACACACGGGGATTCCTACGTGCGCGAGGGCTACCTGCTGGACCCGGTCGTGCGCCCCACCGAGGGCCCGCTGCGGTCGAACGGGATTCCGGTGCGGTGTTCCGCCACGCCCGGCTCGATCCGTCGTCTGGCCCCGGTTCCCGGACAGGGCACCGCACATGTTCTGACCGAGCTGGCCGCCACCCGCTGAAGACGCGTCGAGAACCCGCAGGGGAATGCGATGAGCACTGATGACGTACGCGTGCAGCGGCTGGGCTCGACGCTGCTGATCACGATCGACCGCCCCAGGGCCCGCAACGCGGTCAACGCCGCGGTCGCCGTCGGCCTGGCCGCCGCGCTGGATGAACTGGAGACCGAGCCCGGGCTGCGGGCCGGTGTCCTGACCGGCGCGGGCGGCACCTTCAGCGCCGGCATGGACCTCAAGGCCGCCCTGAACGGCGAGCCGCCGGCCATCCCGGGCCGCGGGTTCGGCGGCCTGACCGAGGCCGAACGGACCAAGCCGCTGATCGCCGCTGTGGAGGGCTTTGCCCTGGGCGGCGGATTCGAACTCGCCCTGGCCTGTGACCTGCTGGTTGCCGCCGAAAACGCCACCCTCGGCCTTCCCGAGGTCAAGCGCGGCCTGATCGCTGCCGGCGGCGGCGTGATCCGGCTGCCCAAGCGCATCCCGTACCACCTGGCGATGGAGATGCTGCTCACCGGCGAGGCGGTCACGGGCAGGCGCGCCGGCGAGCTGGGCCTGGTCAATCGGGTCACCGCGCCCGGTGAGGCCGTGGCCATTGCCCTCCAACTTGCCGAGCAGCTCCGCCGCAACGCCCCGCTCGCCTTGGCCGCGGTGAAAAGCCTCCTCCAGGCCGCCGAGGGCGTCCCTGAGAGCGAGGTCTTCCCCGCGCAGGACAGGCAGATGCGCGCCTTGATGTCCTCGACCGACGCACGCGAGGGCATGACCGCCTTCGCCGAGCGCCGCGCCCCCAAGTGGACGGGGGAGTGACATGCGGATCGAAGACGTGCGCCGCCAGGCCACCACACCGCTGACCCGCCCGGCGTTTCCTCGCTCCGCCGCCTGGTTCAGCGACCGCGAGTACCTCAACATCGTCTACCGCACCGACCCGGACGCGCTGCGGGCTGTCGTTCCTGAGCCGCTGCGGATCGAGGAGCCGCTGGTCCGGTTCGAGATCGTGAAGATGAACGACGTGACCGGGTTCGGCCCCTACACCGAGGGCGGCCAGGCGATCCAGGTCAGCTTCGACGGCGAGCGGGGCGAGTACCTGCACGCGATGTACCTCGACAACTTCCCCGCGACCGCGGCCGGACGCGAGGTCAGCGCCTACCCCAAGGTGCTCGGTACACCAAGGCTGTACATCGACCAGGACGTGCTGGTGGGCACCCTCGACTACGGCACGCTGCGGGTCGCCACGGCGACCATGGGTTACAAGCACCACGTGCTCGACCCCTGCGACGCCGAAGAGCAGATCACTGTGGCGACCTTCATGCTCAAGGCCATGCCCGGCTACGACGGCGCCCCGCGCGTCCTGGAGCTGGTCCGTACCGAGATCACCGACGTGGTCGTCAAGGCCGCCTACACAGGCCCGGCCAGGCTGCAGCTGTTCCAGCACGTCCTCGCCCCGCTGGCCGACCTGCCCGTCCTGGAAATCGTCTCCGCCAACCACATCCTCACCGACCTGACTCTTGCCCCGGTCAAGCCAGTCTTCGACTACCTCAAGGGAGGCGCGCGATGACGCACCCCTTCCGTACCGCCGCCGTGATCGGCGCGGGCACCATCGGACTGTCCTGGACGGCGCTGTTCGCCGCACACGGTCTGACCGTCCGTGTCAGCGATCCCCGCTCCGACCTGAAGGAGGCGGTTGCCGAGGCGCTGGCGGAGTTCGGCCCGCACCTGGCCGCCCAGGGCCTGGGTACCGACGGGCTCGCCGACCGTGTCCGCCTCGCGGCCGACATCACCGAAGCCGTCCGGGACGCGGACATCGTCCAGGAGAACGGGCCCGAGCGCGTCGAGTTCAAGAAGGAGCTGTTCGCCCGCCTAGTGCGAGAGACCCCTGGACACGCGCTCTTGCTGAGCTCCTCGTCGGCGATCCCGGCGACCGCCTTCACCACGGAACTGGAAGACGCCGGCCGAATCCTCGTCGGACACCCTTTCAACCCGCCGCACCTGCTGCCGCTCGTGGAGGTCGTGCCGGGCGAACGCACCACCGAGGAAGCCGTGCAGAGGGCCGTCGACTTCTACACCGCCGTCGGCCGCACCCCCGTCGTCGAACGCCGGGAGATCCCAGGATTCGTGGGCAACCGCCTCCAGAGCGCGCTCAGCCGGGAGGCCGTCTACCTCGTGCAGCAGGGCGTCGTGACCCCCGACGACCTGGACACCGTCGTCACTCACTCGCTCGGCATCCGCTGGGCGACGGTCGGGCCGTTCCTCGGCTCCCACCTGGGCGGCGGCCCCGGCGGCTACCGCCACATGAGCGCGCATATCGGCCAGTCCATGCGGCAGCTGGCCCTGGGACAGCCCTCGCAGGATGCCAAGGACCGCGAGCGAGTCGTCCAAGCGGTGGAGAAGGCATACGCCTCCACGCCGTACACCGAGCTCGCCGAAGCCCGCGACCGCAAGCAACTCGCCGTCCTGTCCGCAGTCGAAGACGCCCGCCCCAACCACCAGCACCAGAAGGAGAACTGAGATGAGCAGCAACAACACCACCCCTCTCGCGCAGCTCGACGACCAGCTGGCCGCCGACTTCTACCTCTACGAGTCGCTGCTTTCGGACGAGGAGCGCAAGATACTGCTCAAGGCCCGTAGTTTCCTGCGGGACGAGATAAAGCCGCTGGTCAACGAGGCCTGGGGCAAGGGCGAGCTGCCCCAGGAGCTGATCGAGAAGTTTCGCGGCAGCGGACTGAACGCCCTGGGCTACGAGGGCTACGGCGAGCACCAGCCGGCCATCAGCCACCTGCTCAGCGGCATGCTCGCCTTGGACATGAGTCGCGTCGACGCCTCGTGCGCCACCTTCTTCGGCGTCCACAACGGACTGGGCTTCTACTCCATCTACTACGGCGGCGACCAGGAGCAGCGCGACAGGCTCCTTCCCGCCATGGCCACGATGGACAAGATCGCCGCGTTCGCCATGACCGAGCCGCTCGGCGGGTCCGACGTCTCCGGCGGCATGCGTACCACCGCGCGGCGCGAGGGCGACATTTGGGTTCTCAACGGCGCCAAGAAGTGGATCGGCAACGCAACTTTCGCCGACTACGTGGTGGTCTTCGCACGGGACGTCGACGACAACAAGGTCAAGAGCTTCGTCGTCGAAAAGGGCACCCCCGGCTTCGCGCCGGTGAAGATCGAGAGCAAGATCGCCCTGCGGATCGTGCAGAACGCCGAGATCACCTTGACCGACGTCCACGTGCCGGAGGCGAACCGGCTGCAGAACATGAAGGGCTTCCGGGACGTCGCCGAGGTTCTCCGCAAGACGCGCAGCGGGGTCGCCTGGCAGGCCCTGGGGCTCATGATCGGCGCCTATGAACTCGCGCTCGACTACTCGCGGCAGCGCATCGCCTTCGGCCGTCCCATCGCCAAGTTCCAGCTGGTGCAGGACCTGCTGGTCAAGAGCCTGGGGAACATCACCGCCTCCTGGGGCATGCTGGTGCAGCTCGCCCGGCTGCAAGACCAGGGCGTCTTCCGCGATGAGCAGTCCGCACTGGCCAAGGACTTCGTCACGACCCGCATGCGGGAATCAGTCGGCTGGAGCCGCGAGATCTTCGGTGGCAACGGCATTCTCGTCGACTACGACATCGCCCGGTTCTTCGCCGATGCCGAAGCCCTCTACTCCTACGAGGGCACGCACCAGATGCAGACCCTCATCGTCGGCAAGTCCATCACCGGCCAGAGCGCCTTCGTGGGGTGAAGAAGATGACCACAGAATCCGTATTCACCGGCCTGAAGGTCCTCGACGCGTCGACCTTCATCGCGGGACCAGCCGCAGCCACCATGCTCGCCGACTTCGGGGCGGACGTCATCAAGATCGAGCCACCGGGAATCGGCGACCCCCAGCGGCGGCTGAGCTCCGTGCCGCCCAGCCCCCGGGCCGAGGCCAACTACGGCTGGCATCTCACCAACCGCAACAAGCGCGGCATCGTGCTCGACCTGAAGTCCCCGGCGGCGACCGAGGTCCTCCAGCGCCTCGTCGAGTGGGCCGACGTGGTGATCACCAACTTCCCGCACGGCACGCGTGAGAAGCTGCACCTGGGCTACGACGTGGTCTCGGGCTGGAACCCGCGAGTCATCTACGCCGACCTCACAGGCTTCGGCGATGCCGGCCCCGACGCCCGGCAACCGGGCTTCGACCTGACCGCCTTCTGGTCGCGCAGCGGGCTGCTGGCCGCCACCCGGGACGCGGGAGCCCCACCGACGGTGCCGGTCTGGGGCAGCGGCGACTACACATCGGCGATCGCCGTCTACGCGGCGATCGTGACCGCCCTCTACCGCCGCGAGCGGACCGGACAAGGCACGAGTGTCGGGACGTCGCTGCTCGCCACGGGCGTCTGGGCCACGGGCACGCTCGTGGCGGGCGCGCTCGCCGACGGTACACCGTTCGAACTGCACGACCGCAGCACACCGGTGAACGCGCTGACCAACCCCTACCAGACTGCCGACGGCCGATGGATCATGCTGGCAACCTCGCTGCTGCACTGGCGGGGACTGGCGCGGGCCATCGAGCGCCCCGAACTGATCGGTGATCCCCGTTTCACGGACATCGAGTCTTTCACCAAGAACGCCGCCGCGCTGAGCGAGCTGCTCGCCGCCGAGTTCGGCTCGCGGCCCTTCGCCCACTGGAAGGAGGCCCTGGGCCGGGAGCGCATCACCTACAGCCTCATCCAGACGCCGGAAGAGGCTGCACAGGACCCACAATTGCGCGCGAACGACATCGTCGTCCCTCTGGAAGGGGTCAGAGGGCTGGAGTACACCATCAACAGTCCGGTCACCCTCCGAGGGGTACCGAAGGTCCCGGCCAAGCGGGCACCGGACCTGGGCGAGCACAACGACCAGGTCCTCGCCGAGCTGGGATTCGGCCCCGCCGAAATCGCCCAGCTGCGCGCCCGAAGAGCGATCCCCGGCACGACAGGCGAGGAGGCGGCGTGATGAGCCGGCGCCCGACGACGCGCTGGTCCAGAGCGACGTGGCGACGTACGCACGGGCGCCGCAGGCGCGAGGCCTGCGGTGGGATGCGCGACAAGATGCGGCCGGCGGCTGAGGTGGGGTGGTGGCGCGATGTCGGCCGTGGTGGACGGCGACGCCATGCGTCCCGCGGTGGGCGTCGAGGTCACCGAGTCATGCTTCGGCGTCGTGGGAAGCGGGAGTCGGCATCTCAAACCACACCGTCTTGCCCCGTCCGCCGGGTGAGTTGCCCCATGCGGAGGCCAGCGCTGAAACGATGACCAGTCCGCGCCCGCCCTCCGCCTGGTCCTCCTCGCGCGGGACCGTCACGGCCTGGGCGAGGTGGGGATCGCTGTCGCGGACCTCCACCCGTATGCGTTCGGGATACCTGCGGACGTAGACGTACACGTCGCTGTCGCCGTGGACCAAGCCGTTGGTGACAACCTCCGACACGAGGAGTTCCTCGTCGTCGGCCATGGTGGACAGCTCCCACCCCTCCAGCCACTCACGCAGCATTCTGCGGGAGCGCTGTGCTCCGTGCAGGTCGCGCCGGTGGATCCGCAGCTGGCGGACATTGCGCTGGGCGTCGGCCGAGGGCCCTTCGTATCCGACCAGGAGCAGGGCGGCGTCGTCGGCGTGCCGCGGGGACGATGCACTGAAACCCCTGATGAGCCGGTCGCCGATGGACTCCAGATTGCCGGGCTCGTCGAAGGCCGCACTCACCGCTGCCGAATCCACATCGCCTCCAACCCCGCCCAGCCCGTTGGTATAGAAGGCAAGCAGGGTTCCCGGCTGCAGGTACAAGTCCGTCACCGTGAAGGCCGCCTGTGGGTCGATGCCGAGCGGCATGCCCGCCTCGACGAGGACGGGTGGCATGCGTCCGTCGGCGGTGCGCAGTAGCGGCGGCGGATGCCCGGCTGTGGCGATCTGGGCCCGGCCGGTGTCCGGGTCGAGCCAGGCACAGCAGCACGTGGCGAACAAATCGGTGTCCAGTCCGATGAGGAGCTGATTGGCCCGGCTGAGCACAACCGCGGGATCGTGTCCTTCGGTCGCGTAGGCACGCACCGCGCTGCGTAGCTCGCCCATCACCACGGCAGCCGCCGTGTTGTGGCCCTGCACGTCCCCGATCACCATCACGAGGTGGTTCTCGGGAAGGGTGATGAGGTCGTACCAGTCTCCACCGAGGTCAATCCCGCTGGTCGCCGACGCGTATCTACTGGTGCTCACCACCCCGGCCGGCTGCGGCAGCACCGGGGGCAGCAGCGCGTGCTGCAGGTCGTCGGCCAGCGCATGGCGGACTTCGTCCATCTGGGTCCGCTCGACGGCTTGGCCGACAGCCGTGGCCAGCGCCGTCAGCGGCCCCTGCCCGGCGATGATGTCCTGGCGCTCGCTGCCGAAAGCCATCGACAGCGCACCGACCGCCCTGTGCCCGGCGAGCAGCGGCAGGACCACCCAGAAGCACTTCTGGCCGGACAGCGGCTCGGGCAGGCGGCCGACCGTCCGCTGGTCTGCGGGGCCGTACATCAGTTGCTGCTGACGGCGCATCGCCTCCGCCTCGGGCCGACACTGCCCGAGCGGTGAGTCGTTGATGGCGCGGACGAATGCGCCGGCACATCCCGCCGCACCGGCCACAGTGAGCCGGTCGGCATCCACCAGGCAGATCAGGGCCGCCCGGGCCCCCAGCCCGTCCATGACGCGCTGCATGGTCCATTCCACCACCTCTTGCGGGTGCACCGCGCTCGCCAGGAGCATGGCGAGCTTGTGCAGGTGGTAGATCAGCGCGGTGAAGGCCAAGGCCCCAGCCTCTTCTCCCGCTGCCAGGTCTTCGGCGGCCACGACGTACGGGACGCCGGGCGGGGCCAGCGAAATCCCGTGATCGGCCAGTCGATCCAGGTCCTGGGCCAGTGACGCGGCGGCGGCCGCCAGACGCTGCCGTTCCGGCTCGGTGGCCTCGACGCCGGCTCGCTGCCAGAACGCCGTGAGCGTCCCGAAGTGGCGGGTCGGCGAGAACAGCGGAGCGGCAGCCGCCTCCAGCGGGAAGGCGGCGAAGACGGTCAGGTTGGGATGGCCGGCCAGGATCTCCACATTGCTGCCTACCTCTACCCTGCCCGACCGCCATGCCCGCGACGACGCGTAAGTGAGGTCGTCCAGGGGTATCCGCTCGAGCGCCCCCACACCCATGGCGGTCAACGCCGCCGCCGCGGCATGCAGCTCAGGGACGCCCGGAACCTTCAGGAAGACGGTCGCGGCCGACGCCCTCAGGTCGCGCACCACGTCTCCGGCGGCGGAGGCCAGCAGCTGCTCCCTGTTGGATTTGGGTGTGGCAAGACGCTTCGAACCCGACGGAGTGACCCTATGTCCCTGCATGTGCTTCACCGCCCAACGGCCGTTGGTTCCGGTGCTGAGCCCATTTTACGTCCGCCGCCCGCCCCGTCGGGATTCCGATGCGACCTTCGGTACCTGCGGCATGACCTGCAGCTTTCCTGAAAGCACCGCAATGCTCTCCTGGTAAGCACCCCACTGCTGCACATCTCGGGTTCTGGCTCAGGTTCTGTGGAGCCAGAACCTGATCTCGTGAACGAAGCCAGCTGTGGTCGTCGCGTTAGGTGCCATCAAGGCAGGGAAGAGTGGCTTCCGCACTGCGGTCCAGCGGCTGGCGCGCATCTGAAACGCCGTGGGCAGTCTGGTCGTCGGAGGCTGCGACGTCCACAACGATCAGCCCAGGCCGCGCCACGTGTGCTTCGTTTTGAATGGCGCCACACCCGGCCAGACGAGGCGCGTGCCGCGCGTGCTCCACACGGGAAGTGATCACCTCAGCGAGCGGATCCCTGATGGTGGCCTTGACGGCGTAACGGCTCAACAGCACGGCTACCAGGCAGCGGTGCGCCACCGGACGCGGGACTGTCTGCCGGTCCGGCACCGTGAAGAGCACGTGATGGTGAAGTGGACAGTGTCCCCGGGCCTCATCCATCGCATGCGGGGACGATCGTTCAGCTGAAGCCCCGCAGAGCCTTTCGCCGCGTAGGCGACCGCCGCTTCACGATCACACCCCCTGTGCGGGTTCAGCCCTGGCCGGCACGCTGGCCGGGGCTTTCTGCTTTTACGCCGGAATGCCGAGGGTTGTGTCGGGTCGGCAGTGCACGCATGCCGGGACCTGCTGGCGCAGGGCGTCGAGTGCCTGCTGCCAGGTCGCCGGGCGGCATCGTCCGCCGTCGGCGGCTGCCCAGCAGTCGCGGTGTGCACGCCGTCCATTCGTGTGGTTGAGGCCGTACTGGACCAGCCGGTCCGGCGGGGCCGGCCGCCGCTCCTCACCCTGGCGCCGCGCCGCCTCACATGGTTCCTCATCGGCGATCCAGCGGTCGATGAGCCGCAGCTGCCGGACGGGCTGCTGCTCCACGACGCGCTGGACGAAGCGCAGCGTGTCGAGACGCGAGAGCGGCTCCTGCCCACTCACCTGCTGCTCCTGGCTGCCGTGTCTCTGCTTGCCCACGAATCCGAAGAAGCGCTCTATTGAATGATGCACCGCGTGGAGTACCTCACCGACACCCAGGAGGCCCGTTCTGCGCTGCATCCGTCAGCACATCGCCGATCACGGCCACGTGCCGACGATCCAGCAGATCGGGACGGCCGTCGGAATGCGGAGCAGGGTGTCGATCCACTACCAGCTGGACGAGCCGCGACGTCCGCAATCGTGCACGAGCCGGGGCGATGGAGAGGGATCCGTCGCGCATGAGCAGCCCCGGCCACTACCACCTGCTGCTGGCCACCGGCGGCCGGCCGGTGCAGCACGGCTGGTGGGGGCGCGAGGAGGTAGCGCGCGACAGGTTTCGGCGGTGGGTTGGGTGCAGGTGCCGCCTCCGTGGCGAAGAGCGTTGGCGAGGAGGTGGGAGAAGGCGATGAGGTGGGAGAAGGCCAGGATTGACCGTCTTACGCTCACTCCCGTCACTGTTCGAGGCCGGTTACCTCCCCTTCGAACACGCAGAAATTCTATGCTGACTGGAGTAGACATTGGGCGGTGGTGTGGTTATGGTTTCCCTCGTAGCCAAGGAAGACAGCAGGGCCTGGCAGAGATGAACTGCCGGCAGCAGTACCCGTAGGTGCAGTGCGCAGGACGGTGCGGTGGTGGAGTTCCGAAGCCAAAGTTGTTGCTGGACAGGTGACGGGACTGACGACCGGACCGGGTGGCCCGCAGTGATCAGGGGCTGCCGTGAGCAGTACCGCATTAGCAGTTCAGTAAGTGCAGTTCGCCATACCCAGCAGTGAAGTCGGTGAGCAGTACCTCGGTGAAGGCGTCGGCTGCGGGCGCGCGCACCGGGAGGTTCGGCAGTGGGGTTCCAAGCCAGAGCAGACGCAGGACGGGCGACGGGGCTGGCTGTCGGAAGGTGACGCTTGGTCAGGTCACCAGCAGTTCGTATCACCAGCAGTACAGAGCAGTGCGCAGTACCGCAGTACCCAGTCCCCGTTGGTAAGTGTTGATCAAGAGGGAAGAACGGAGGAGCCGAGCACCATCAGGATCGCCCGGGCAAAGATGTTGAGCCCGGGTACCGCAGGACATCGATAGTGAGGTGGTCTCCGGTCAAGCAACCGCGATCCCCGCGCCCCCGACCGCAGCCTGGTCGGATCAGCGGAAACAGAAGGCCGGCGCAGTACCAGGGCCGGCAGATGGTGTAGTCGTTCCTTCGGGGCCCTGGCGCCAATGGCGCCAGGGCCCCTCCACGCGTTCCACAGAGAGGTGCAATGACAGCAGACGACACCTTCGGCCGTCTCGACGACGACGACTATCCCGCCTACACCATGGGCCGGGCCGCCGAACTGCTCGGCACCACCCAGAGCTTCCTCCGCGCCATCGGCGAACACCGCCTCATCACCCCGCTGCGCTCCGCCGGCGGCCACCGCCGCTACTCCCGCTACCAACTGCGCATCGCCGCACGCGCCCGGGAACTCGTCGACCACGGCACTCCCATAGAGGCCGCCTGCCGCATCGTGATCCTGGAAGACCAGCTCGAAGAAGCCCAGCGCCTCAACGCCGAATACCGCCGCGCCGCCGAATCGACGAACCCGACGGCCGCCGCCGCGGATTGAGACAGCTGACTGCTGAACTCTCACAGGGCTTCGCGACTGCGCCGTAAGGGGTGTACTACCTGCACCACGCCTGACCGCACGCAACGGCTCGGACTACGCCATTGGCCCCAGGCCTGCTCACCCGGGGGCGAGCCATGCCAGCAGCTCTGACGCTCGGGTGTCTGAGGCCGTGACAGCTCGTGGGCCCGTCCCTTGGCCAGAGCAGGCGCAGTTGCATGGTCAGCCGGCCTTCTGGTGCTCTCGGAGTTCGTGAACGGTCGCGCCGAGGTTGCCTTCGGTCTGTTCGTAGTGGGAGAGGGCGAGGCCGAGGCCGAAGAAGGTGGGTGCCCATTCGCCGACGAAGAGGCCCCAGCGGTCGGCGCGGGCCACCCCGGCACCCGGCTCCAGCCTGAGCGAGCCGGCCCAGGCCGCGACGGTGAGCCCTATGGAGGCTATGGCAGCCATGTAGGCGTGTTCGCTGCGGACGCCCATTTCGTGCATCTTCTTGATGATCATTGAATGGTCTCCGTTCTGCGTGGTCGGGGGACGGAGTAACCACTGAAGATGCATCCTATTCATCACGGAATAGATGCGTTTTTGAATCAGTCGGCGCTCTTCTTCCGTCGGCGCGACGGATGGGTGAGTGCGTCGATGAGCTGCTCGCGGCTCAGCCCGAAGCGGCCGGTGATGTCCTGTTCGGCTGCCCGCTCGCACAGCTCTGCCTTGCTCAGCTGCTGCGGCTCGCTCTTGTCTCCCTCGCGCTGAGCGCGGGACGCGGCCGTCCGCACCCAGACCACCGGACCTGGCTGTCTGCTCTTGCCGGTGACCCGTGCCGGACAGCCTGGCATCCGCTACGCCGACGTGCCCGCAGAGGGTGGCCGCCACTGTTCTGACTGCCGGTCGGCCTTGTCCCAGCTGCGCCCGGGTCTTTTCATCGCGCTGTTCAAGCGCCGCAACTGACGTCCCCCGCAAGGCCTGCCGCAGCTCCGCAGGGATCACGCGGGCCCCCGGGGTGAGGAATCCCCCCGGGGCCCGACTCGGGGGTACACGGTCCAGAAGACCGCTGGGGTCCGGACGGTGGTCGTGCACGTGTCGGATGGACGTCGGATACCGCTGCGCGCTCCAATGTCCCTTCTGGACCGCCGCTTCGACGACAAGGCTCAGGTCTTCATGGACTGGGTGGACCGCTCGCCGGGGTGGCCCCGACCGCGTGTAGCGGCCGAATCGGGGCGGAATATCCTTGTGTCCCAACCGAAGCGATCCAGCGTGGCCCGGCCGCCAGACTGACAGGCGGCCGGGCTAGCAGCTCCAACAGGTGCGCCTCGTCGATCACGGCGCCGTAGAAGACCAGGTCACCGATGGTCACTGTCCCGAGTTCGGGAAATGCGTAGTCTGCTTCCGACGAGACATGGCCCAGGACGCGAAACTCGTAGAGCATGAGGTCACTACCATCTTTCGATGCAGGTGACCTCATGCTCGACTCGACTTGTATGGGCTCTTCGCGCATCACCCAGCATGGGTGAAGTACCGCCCTCGCGGCTGCCGTGGCCCCCGCGGCAGCAGTCCGCACGCCGCTTTTGACGCCGCCCCGCGGCGTCGTCGGCCCCGCAGAGCTGCCCGACGACTTCAACGGCGACGGCTACCGCGACTTCGTCATGGCTAGGCGGCTCGCACGGCAAGGCGCCGGTCTTCCCGTCGGCGTCCGGCTGGGGGGTCGGGCTAATGGTTCTCAGGCCGGTGTCGGCGTGACGGACGATCGCCACGTAGCTGTTCCCCGCCTCGCGCAGCACGATCTGCCGCTTTGCGCCGTCGGCGGCGAAGATCTTGGGACGACTGGATGTTCGCGTCTCAGGCGGGGGTTAACTTTCGGAAGAGGTGCGACCTCCGTATCCGGATGAGGTACCGCGCATCCTGCGATCGGATCGCATGCTCGCGTTGGAGGCAGCGGCCAGGGCCAACAGGAGTGCGATCAACCCGACGATGATGTTGTTGGTGATGGTTCGTGTGGTGTCCACGTCACCGGCTACCACCCACGGTGCGATGACAGTCCAGGCGCCGAGTGCGGCGGCAGCCCAAGCCATGCTGTGGGTGCGCTCGTAGGCATGGCCGAAGCCGCCCATGAGCAGCGCATAGGCCAGACCTGTGATCAAGTTGGTGACGGCCAGGGTTGAGAGGTTGTTGAAGCCTGCGATCCAGGGTGAAGCGGCCAGGTACAGGCCGGTGATCACGCCCATGGCTTCGATGGCTTGTGCGCGTGGGGTGGTGGCTGCACGTTCGTGGCGAGCCCGCATCTCCAAGATGTCGGGATGCGATTCCATGGTGGGGCGGGTGTGAGTCACGATCGTCTCCTGTGTGAGAGCTCGTTGTTCGACCACCCAGGTACCCATAAGGTAGTGATAAAAGCGGCAGAGTCTCCCAATTCAGACAATCTCGTCGTTGTTGCAGGCAGTGCACTATTAGGGAGTGCGTCGTCCGCCAGTCCCCGTTCCAGGATGCGGGCGGTAGCCGGGCAGGGCGCAGTCGTCGTACGTGACTGATGCGGCAGCCGCTGCGGCCGCTGCGGGAAGACTGCGCAGCACAGCACACCGGGCGGCTGCAGGTGCTGCGATTCGGGACGGTGGGAGCCGGTCGGATTTCTGCGTGCATCGAGCCTGGTGTGGCCCCGTTTCAGGGGTATCGGGGCGCCATCAGCCGTGTGGCTCGGGGTGGGTGGCGGTGTGGCCGAGTGGTGCACGAAGACGAATATGAGCCGCTGGTCAGCCGCCCCGTTCTGTCCGCGGTGGCCTTGGACGGCGGTGAGCCGATCGCTGAGTCCCGGCATGCGGCCCGCCGGTTCATGACCGAGGTGCAGGCCGTTCACGGGTTCAGGTGTCGGACCGTGCGACGGGCGTGGTCGAGCCGGTGGTCAGCGAGCTTGTAGCCAACGCTTACAAGTACGCGTCCGGGCCGTGCCTGCTGGACCTGGAGGTCAGCGACGGTGCGGTGGAGATCAGCGTGGGGGACGCCGATCCGGCGCTGTCGGCGGCCTGTCCTGTTGATCCGGGCCGGGTCGGGCAGCACGGTCTGGAGATCGTGATGGCGGTGTGCCGCAGTTTCGAGCTGCGGCGTGAACCTGTGGGCAAGCGCGTCAAGGTTTCCATTGTGCTGGCGGGACTGCTGCCTTGTGCGGCCGACCCTTCAACCGGACTACGTCAGGACGAGAGGCACGGTGATGGTGAGGTGTTCGTCGGTGGTCGGCAGGGCGGTGGCAAGAGCGTTCATACGAGCTGCGAGGTGGCCGATCACCCGGCTGGTCAGTTCCTCGTCCCACTCCGCTGTGCCTTCCGGTGGCAGGCGCATCTCCTCCCCCGCAGGTGGGTTGTCACCGAGATAGCGTGCGGTGTCCATGTCGACGGCCCAACAGGCCAGTGCGATCTTCACCTGCCCGGGTGCCGCCCACTGCGCCCGTATGTGGGCGCACATGCTGAAGCCGTCCCCGCCGAATGTGACCGTCGTGGAGAACGACCTGCCACGGGGGTATTGCCGTATCAGCTTGAGTACTGCTGGTTCCAAAACGGCTCGCGCCATAGGTTCCGTATACACCGTCTGCCCCCTGTCGAGCCTGGCCTTCAGCATCCCAGACGGGTCCTGCGACGGACATGCCGTCCCCGACCGTTTCCCCTCCAGGGGAACGCTGTGCACCTCGTGGGCATGCGAACGGCGCCGCACCCTAGGGGATGCTGTGGGCCAATTCGGGACATGGCGTGACGTCGGTCTTCAGGATCTGGCCCGGGTGGCTGGCAGCTGCGGAACAATCGCGGGGCAGCGCGTAAGCAGCGCGTGATGGTGAAGGGGGGCAGCGTCCCCGGGCCTCACGTCTCGCATGCGGGGTGATCGTTCGGCTGAAGCCCGCACAGCCTGTCGCCGTGCAGGCGACCGCTCTTCACGAACACACCCCCTTCGCGAGTTCAGTCCCGGCCAGCACGCTGGCGGGAGCTCTCTGCGTCACTCCAAAACACCGAGGGCTGTGTCGGGTCGGCAGTGGATGCACGGCGGGGACCTGCTGGCGCAGGGCGTCGACCACCTGCTGCCGGGTCGCGGGGCGGCATCGTCCGCCGTCGGCGGCTGCCGAGCAGTCGCCGTTGTGCCCGCCGTCCAGGTTCGTGTGGTTGAGGCCGTACTGGGCCAGCCAGTCCGGCGGGGCCGGCCGCCGTTCCTCGCCGCGGCGCCGCTCCGTCTCGCGTCGTTCCTCATCGGCGATCCAGCGGTCGATGAGCCGCAGCTGCCGGACGTCCGCTTGCCCACCTATTCGAACAAGCGCTCTAATAGAAGTATGCATCGCGTGGACCACCTCACCGACACCCAGGAGCGCGTCCTGGCCTGCATGCGCCGGCACATCGCCGATCACGGCCACGCGCCGACGATCCAGCAGATCGGGACAGCCGTCGGCATGCGCAGCAGGACCTCGGTGCACTACCAGCTGGCCGAGCTGGAGGTGAAGTGCGCGATCGTGCGTGAGCCGGGGCGGTGGAGGGGGACCCGCCTCGCATGACCAGTCCCGGCCGCTTCCACCTGTTGCTCGCCGCCGGGGGTCGGCCGGTGCAGCACGGCTGGTGGGCAGGTGAGGAGACTGCGCGCGACAAGTTCCGGCGGTGGGTCGGCAAGTACGGTCATTGATCGCGACTCTTGCGACGACCTGGCCGCCCGGATCGAGAACGCCCCAGAAAACACCGTCGTACTCGTCGCCGAGGCGCGCACCGAAGTTGTCTGCGCCGCCTGGCTAGTGTTTAACGACGGCGTCGACTTCGGCGGCCTCTGGGGCGGCTCTACGCTCAACGAATGGCGCGGACAGGGCATCTACCGGGCCATGGTCGCCCACCGAGCCCAGCTCGCTGCTGCCCGCGATATCCCCTACGTCTACGTCTACGTCTACGTCGACGCCTTGGCAGACAGCGCCCCGATCCTCACCCGGCTTGGCCTGCACGCGGTCACCACGACGACACAATATGTCTGGTCGCCGTGAGCTCAGCCGGCCTTCGCCGGCTCCTCAGCTCGTGCCCGTGTGCTGGCGAGGCGGTAGGAGTCATCCATGAGCCTGACCACGGCAGGTCAGGGGTCAGTTCCACCGAACAGCGGGACCTGTGCTGGGTCGATGTCTGTGCGGAGGCGGTGTGCCCGGACGGGGTGGCGCCATCGCCCTGAGGCGTCGCGTGCGACGTCGACGGCGACTTCCATCACGATGTCTGGGCTGCACCAGCTGCATGACGAGAGTGTCCCGCGTTCCCCACCCGCGCTGAACGTCCACCCCGCCCAGGGGTAGGCGCCTGCCGGGGCGGCCAATACGCCGGCGAGGGTGCGGCTGGTGGACTGGGTCAGGGTGGTGCTGCGTCCGGTCTATTGCAGGCGGCCCGCCGTGTCGTAGCGGCCCAGCAGTACCGTGCGCGGCGCGGTAAGGGTGCCGGTGACGGCGCCGATGATGGCCTCGGCGGTGACCCGCACCTTGTACTTCTGCCACGACCGGGCACCCGGCACGTAGGGGCCGTCGAGCCGCTTGAAGCACAGCCCCTCCAGCCCGGCCGCCGTCCACGACAGCCATTCACGGGCCACTGCCGGGTCGGTGGTCGCCGGGCACAGCGTCAGCGGCGCCCGCAGCTCCCGCGATGCGAACAGCTCTTCCAGGGCCGCCCGCCGCCGCGCGTACGGCCGGCCCGTCAGATCAGCGCCCGCATGGACCAGGTCGAAGACCACGTAGTGCGCCGACCACTCCTGCCCGGCCTTCGCCGCACCGGCCCCGCGACGGGTGAGGCATTGCTGGAGCCGTTCGAACGCCAGCCGGCCAGACTCCCACACCACCAGCTCGCCATCCAGCCCGGTGTCCGCCGGAAGTTGCGCAAGTGCCGCGGTCCGAATCTCCGGAAACCAGGCCGTCATGTCCGTCCGCTGCCTTGAGCGCAGCAGCACCCGCCCGTCCGCACACACGGCGAGCTGGGCGCGGTAGCCGTCCTTCTCCAGACTTTGCCGTGTCTCGTGAGACACGGTTCCATCGAAACAAACGGGACGCCTGTGCGCGTCCCAGCTCTGGCTGCCCAGCAGTGGGACGGATCCGGCCAGCCTCTCGCCGAGTTTTGCGACCAGGGCAGACGTGACGGCCCCGTCCGCGACGGACGCCAGGACTTACTCATTTCCGGGAACGACAACGTGACCGCCTTCGCGCTTACCGCGCTGGCCACAGATTGACGCTCATCCTGGAGGTTCCCAAGCTGGTGGGAGGGGCTGGTGGAAGGGGCCGTGGTCGTGAGTGGTGGGCAGAGTGAACTTCCCCGGCTGCTGACGGCAGCGGAGACAGCGGCGCCGGTGGAAGCCGTTGACGTAGTCGCCGAGGACCTGCGGCAGCGCTTCGAGG
The DNA here is from genome assembly GCF_042731435.1 of Streptomyces sp. NPDC059861. Lineage (NCBI taxonomy): Bacteria > Bacillati > Actinomycetota > Actinomycetes > Kitasatosporales > Streptomycetaceae > Streptomyces > Streptomyces sp. NPDC059861. The sequence continues at coordinate 32,521 of NZ_JBHWJQ010000038.1, forward strand.
CCACGGAGGTCTCTTTTCTCATCGTGGACCTGACGGGGAAGGCGGTGGCGCGGCTGCCCACTGCCGAGACCGCGGAGGGTGGGCGGGAAGCGGAGCGGATCCCCCTGTTCGGCAGCGTCTACGAGACGGTGATTCGTACCCAGCGGCTGTATCAGGAGGCGACCGGCCAGGGACAGCGGGTGATCGTGCCGGTCACCAACCGGGGGGATGCGATCGGGCTGCTGGAACTACTCCTGCCGGCCGACCCCGGCCAAGACGTCCTTGATGCGGTCGGGGAAGCCGCCCACGCCCTGGCCTACGTCGTGATCGCCAATGGGCGCTTCACCGACCTCTACACCTGGGGCAAACGCTCCAAGCCCCCGACCCTGGCTGCAGAAATCCAGTACCAGCTGCTGCCCCCGTCACTATCGTGCGAGGCGGCACAATTCACACTGTGCGGGAGCCTGGAGCCCTCCGAAGACCTCAGCGGCGACACCTTCGACTACACCCTGGACCGCGACACCCTGCACGTATCGGTGACCGATCCCATGGGCCACGACATCGACGCCGCCCTGGCCGCCACCGTCCTGGTGGGCGCCCTGCGCGGCGCCCGCCGCGCAGGAGCCGGTCTGGCCGAGCAGGCCCACCGGGCCGACCAGGCACTGATCGACCACGGGCACGGTCACGCGACCGGGCAGCTGCTGCGCATCAATCTCCACACCGGGCAGGCCCAGCTCGTCAACGCCGGCCACCCCTGACCACTGCGCATGCGTGAGGGCGCTGTGGAAGTGATCACCTGCAAGGTGGACCATCCCTTCGGGCTGTCCTCGCTCGCGCCGCGTCCCTACCGCGTTCAGGACCTCGATCTGCGCCCGGGTGACCGTCTGCTCATGTTCACCGACGGCATGCTCGAACGGCATGGGGAGAAGGTCGATCTGCCCGCCCTGCTGGAACAAACCCGGGACCTGCACCCGCGGGAGACCGCGCTGACGCTGACGTCCGCTGTCCGGGACGTCGCCAGCGGCCGACTCGAAGACGATGCCACCGTGATGTGCCTGGACTGGCACGGCCCGCAGGAAACGCATCGGCACGTCAGCTCCGGCGCGGACACTCAGCAAGCCTCAGTCGGCCGCACGAATAGGTAGCCGTGACCAGGGCGCTCGCCTGAACGGTGGCAGGCGGCCGGGGAGAAGCTCTCGCGCCGCGCCTCTTCGGCTGTGTCAGGTCGGCAGTGGATGCACGGCGGTACCCGCTACGTTCGCGTCGTTGAGACCGTACTGGACCAGCCAAGTCCCGCGGGGGCGGCCGCCGCTCCTCACCCCGCCGCCGCTCCGCCTCACGTCGTTCCTCGTCGGCGATACAGCGGTCGATGACCCGCAGCTGCTGGACAGGCTGCTGCTCCACGACGCGCCGGGCGCAGTGCAGCGCGTCGAGACGCGAGAGCGGCTCCTGCCCACTCACCTGCTGCTCCCGGCTGCCGTGTCTCTCCACTTGTCCACCTAATCGAACAAGAGCTCTAATAGAAGTATGCATCGCGTGGACCACCTCACCGACACCCAGGAGCGCGTCCTGGTCTGTATCCGCCAGCACATCGCCGATCACGGCCACGCGCCGACGATGCAGCAGATCGGGGCAGCCGTCGGCATGCGCAGCGGGGCGTCGGTGCACTACCAGCTGGCGGAGCTGGAGGCGAAGGCTGCGATCGTGCGCGAGCCGAGCCGGTGGAGAGAAATCCGCCTCGCGTGAACAGCCCAGGCCGCTACCATCTGCTGCTCGCCACTGGTGGCCGGCCGGTGCAGCACGGCTGGTGGGGAAGTGAGGAGACCGGGCGCGACAAGTTCCGGCGGTGGGTCGGCAAGTACGGCAGCATGCCCGACGCCCACCTCACCCTCAGCGACGAAGAGACCGACCACGTCCTGGCCGCCTGGCCCCACCGGTAGGACGCCGGAGCGCCCGGCATGGCCTCCACTCAGTGCGTGTCGAGGAGCAGCTTCTCCATCAGTTCGGGTTCTGGTCCAACTTCTGTGGTGTGCCTACTCCCTGTGACCGTGGGCGTTGCTGGTAGGTCCCGCGAAATGTGACCGAGCACCGTACCTGGCCCCGGTGGACAACTTCGATGCACAAACGGGGCCGAGGTTGGGCGCTCAAGGCGAGGAGGCCCAGGGGTCGTCCGACGGTTCGGGCTCTTCGGGGTGGAGCATGCAGCGAATACAGCGCCGGAGTCCCGGTTCACCGGATCCGGCGGCGGCGTTCATCCACGGCAGGGCGTCCATGGCATGCGCGCGTTCGTCTGTGGCGAAAGTGTTGATGGTCTGGTGGAGGTCCTCGGGGGCGGGTTCGTCCGTGACGCAGAGCCAGCCGATCGCCGCGGCCAGGCGGACTTCGGGCGCCTCTGTCCAGTCTTGCCACCGCTCACGGAGCCACCAGACGGTCGGCGGATGCGCGTGGGCCCGACTGGTCTCCGCGGCGGCAAGGAGCAGGGCGGCACGGACTATGGCGTCATGCTCCGTGGCGAACCTGGCAGCGAGGTCGCTTCGGACCGTGTGGTCGGGGTCGCCAGCGGTGGCCAGAGTGTAGGCGGCGTCGATGCGGATGGTGGGGTCGGAGTCGTTGAGAAGGGGCAGGAGCACGGGTGCTTCGGCGGTGATCGCGGCGCGGGCGGCGGCCACCGACCAGCCTGCCGGGTAGCCGGTCACCTCGACGCCGTAGTCGTCGTAGTCGTCGGGGGCGTGACGCCGAGGATCGGTGCGGTGGAGCAGGAGTTCATCGCGGGAGGCGACGCCGAAGTGCTGGGCGCGGGCCGGGCTGGAGAGTACGCCGAGGGCGGCGGCACGGTGTGGGTGGTGGGCATCGGTGGCGATGGGGATCAGGAACGGTACGGTGAGGGCGACGGCGGCCCGGCTGTCGTTGGCACACAGGCCCCCCAGCACGCCCGTCGCGTGGCTTGCGGGGTCCTCGCCGGTGTGCAGCAGGTGAACGGCCTTCCGGGCATCGTTCCCGTGAGGGAAGTTCCCCCACGGAACGGCGTCGAGAAGCAACCCGCTGTGGGCCCCGGACTGGATGCCGGCCACCACCGCCCGCACATCGAACGAGCCTCCCGCGAACGAGGCCAGATCCGCTCCGTTCACCAGCGCCCGGCACATCTCGAACGCCGGATCGATCCACCAATCCCTCACACCACACCCCCGCCATCGAATCCCCAGAGATTCGATCATGCCCGCCCGCCCGTCCGTCCCCGCCGGTCGGCTGCCGGACATCCAGGGGCACATCCCGACACACCACGAAGCACCGAGAACCCGGAAGGCACCCTTCTCAGGGCGAAATGCGGTCGGGCCAACCGGAATGCTCAGGGGCCACCTATCGCGTTCAGTCACACGAGATCGTCTGGAAACTGCCGGTGCCGACCGCGTTTGAGCTGATGGTTCTGGGCTGTGTGCGAGGTACTGCTCCGGCTGGAAGAGCTGCTCTTCCTGGCGGATCCGGGGATCAAGGTGGAGTCGATGCAGGACGATGGCGAGGTGATCCGAATCGGTGTCAGATGCCGGACGACCGGGGCTCGGTGCCCAGGCTGCGGAAGCTGGTCGGGGCGGGTGCACGGCACTTACCTGCGGTTTCCCGCTGACCTCCCCATGTCGGGACGGCGGGTGGTGCTGCAGCTTCGTGTCCGGCGCTTCACGTGCAAAGACGTCTCCTGCGGGCAGCGGACGTTCGTCGAGCAGGTTGCGGGCCTGACCCGTCGGTACAGCCAGCGGACCGAGCGAATGCGGTCGGCGCTGGCCGAGGTCGGCCTCGCCCTGGCCGGTCGCGCCGGTGCCCGGCTGGCCGACGTCTTCGCCGGCGAGGGTCAGCCGGAACACAGTCCTGCGGTTGGTCGACGCTCTCCCGGAACCCCAGCCACAGGCCCCGCGTGTGGTCGGCGTCGACGAATACGCGATGCGCAAGGCCGTATCTACGGGACCGTGCTGGTCGACGTCGAGACCCGCAGACCGGTGGACCTCCTGCCGGATCGCGAGGCAGGCACTGTCGCGACCTGGCTGGCCGAGCACCCGAGCATCGAGGTCGTCTGCCGCGACCGCGCCCCGTACTTCGCCGAAGGCGCCAGCATCGGCGCGCCTACCGCGGTCCAGGTCGCCGACCGATGCCACCTCTGGCGCAACCTCGGCGAAGCGGCCGAGCGGTGCGTCTCCCGCCACCGCCCGTGCCTCCGTGCGACCTTCGCAGAGTCGGAGCCGGAGAAGACTGCGGCTCCGGAACCGGCCGAGAGCGGGTCGCCATGGCCCACCGGGCACCGGTTCGCCGACCGCACCCGTGCCAAGCACGCCACCGTCCACGCGCTGCTGGCCGCCGGCCACAGCCGACGCTCGATCCAGCGACAGCTCGGCATGACCTACCGCACCGTTCAACGGCTGGCCGACGCCGCCAGGCCGGAAGACCTGTTCCAGGGGCAGTGGCAGAACCGCAGGACGAAGCTCGACAACTTCAAGCCCTACCTGCACGAGCGGTGGTCTGAGAGTTGCACGAACGCCTGGACCCTCTGGGAAGAGATCAAGACGCACGGCTACACCGGCGGCTACGGCGCCGTCCGCGCCTACCTCCAGCCGTTCCGCACATCCCCGACCGCACCTGCAGCCCGTCCGCCGTCCCCACGCACGGTCACCGGCTGGATCCTGACTCACCCCGACACCCTGCAGGAGAGCGAGCGCCTGAAGCTCAAATCCGTCCTTGCCGGCTGCCCCGAACTCGATGCCCTCACTGGGCACGTCCGCGCGTTCGGGAAGATGCTGACCCAGCTCCAGGGTGACCAGCTCCCTCAATGGATCAAGGCGGTCCGCGCTGACGACCTGCCCAGCCTCCACGCCTTCGTCAACGGCCTCGAACGAGATCTCGTAGCTGTCACCGCCGGCCTAACGCTGCCGTGGAGCTCCGGCATCGTCGAAGGCCACGTCAACCGGATCAAAATGATCAAGCGCCAGATGTACGGCCGTGCCGGCTTCAGCCTCTTGCGGAAACGAGTCCTGTTGGCATCCTGACGGGACAGTCACGAGCTCTGCTCGAGTCGCTCCGCAGCCTGAGCGGGGGTGTCGTAGTAGCCAGGCCGTGCCAGCACGACCGAGCTGAAGTAGTAGCCCTGTTCTTCTTCCGGCTCATCATCGGCTGCGAACGGACGCCAGAAGCTCAGCAGCAAGTCCGGGGCGATGAATGAAGCATCGTCGTCAGGATCTTCCTCGATCGAGGTGAGCTCACCGACGCGCCGGACAACCTCGCGGGCCGGAGGCGTGAACACGTCCACACCCTGGAACAACACTCGGTCCGTCTGGGACGACGGTCTTCCCAGCTCGATGGCTTCGAGCATGTCGCGCGCGCAGTGGATGCTGATCATCCGCCCGCTGGGACGGAACACGTGCTGTCCCGACCGGTCGGACTCCGAGATCGCAGAAGGATCGCGGAGCGAGTCCAACGCGGTGTTGGCCGCGTGTCGAGTCATACCGATCCGCAACGGGCCAACGCCGTTTGGTGGGGCGAGGTCGAAGTCCATGCGGGCATGATCCCAAACAGGTCTGTCCGCAAGTAACGAAGGGGCATCCAGCCCCGTCAGGTTACAGAGTGTGAGGGCTCCACAGAAGTTGGACAAGAACCTCAGTTCGGGAGGCACTTCGGCGTCTGGCGCCACAACCGTCTCCAGCGATGGACTGGGCACCGCGTGAAATTCAGGGCTCCGGCCGTGTACCGGGAGTGTGGCGGGCGAGGGCTGCGTGCAGCACTCGGGGAGCGCGGCGCCTTGGGCGTGTTTGAGGATCTCTTCGGCGACCTGGGTGAGCTTGATGTTGGTGTGCTGGGAGACCTCCCTGAGCACGGTGAAACCGTCCTGCGGGTCTCACCCAGGACGGTCAGGACGCCGATGGCCTGGCCGACCCCGGTGTACGAACCAACGGCCTGTCGCAGCTGCCGGTTTTCCGTGCGCAGCCGTTCGGCCTCGGTTTGGCTGTGGTCGGCTGCGGGGGCGGGTGTCCGCTCGGAGGCCGCTGAGGAAGCCATGAGCTCATCCGTGGTGGACCGGGTCGAAGTCATCCCTGTCGCCTGCCCGATTTCCTTTTCCGGATCCGCCCGGCCGTTGCCGGGCACGACGCGGGAGTCCGGGAGCGACGCCCGACCTTGTGATCAAGAGGCCGGCGCCCGCGGCGAACGTGCACGCCTCCGCGACAGTCGGTTCGGATGGCGCACCTGACCGCGTGCCATTCCCCACCCATGGACCGCTGGACTGGTCCCGGGCGGTGATCGACACCTCGCACGCCAGAGCGGCCCGGCGAGGGCCAAAAGCGGGCGCAGTCCGGTCGATCGCGCACGCCCGGGCAGCAAGCACCACGTCATCACCGACGGCCAGGGCATCCCGCTCGCCGTGTCGCTGACCGGCGGCAACCGCAACGACGTAACCCAGTTGCTGCCCCTGCTCGACAAGATCCCGGCGGTGGCCGGGGTTGTCGGCCGACCGCGGAGACGGCCCGACATGGCTGCACGGCTTCCGCCGCCTGCGCATCCGCTGGGAAAGGCGCGACGACATCAACGAAGCGTTCCTCGGAAGCCGTCTGTCTGATCACCCACCGCCACGTCCAGAGGCTTTGTCAGGGCCAGTTAAGGGGCTGGCTGTGGCGGTGTTTCGGATTGCTGGAGGGGTCTCCGGAAGGAGGAGGGTTCTTCGTCGAGGAGTTGGATGAGGCGTTCGATGCCGTCCCGGGGGCCGGTGGTGGTGGCTGTGGGGAGGGCGGTGATGCGGGCGGGTGTGCGGGGGTCACGGAGGGTAGAGGGCGTCCGGTCTCTTCCTGGTTGCGGCCCGGTCTCGTCGCGAACATCCTGTGCTGCGGGAACAGCAGTGAGGGCCCGCCGGACGGTTCCGGCGGGCCCTGTGCTGCTGGTGGTGCCTACTTGAGGAGGTAGGCCTTGATGACGGTCTGCTTGAAGGAGTTGCCTGCGGCGTCCTTCACGTAGGTGCGCAGCGAGACCGAGCCGCCCGTGGAGCGGTGCGGGTGGTCCACGGTCACGGTCCGCTTCATGCCGGAGCCCTTGGCCTTGGCCGTCCGCCAGGTCTTGCCCTCGTCGTAGGAGACCTCGGTGGTGAAGGTACGGATCGGCGACTCGGTGGCGCCGACCGCTCGCTGGATCAGGACCGGGATGTCGAATGTGCGCCCGTCCTTTGCTCGGTTCCACTCGTCCAGCTCGGGCGCCATGCGCACGGCGTACAGCGGCAGCGCCTTGCGTTCCGTCGCGGTCTGCGAGCGGAACCGCCATTCCGCCCGCAGATCCGTGGAGACGGAGCTGACGGGGGAGAGGTCGCGCTTCTGCTGGAACGTCAGGCGGTAGTCGGCCGGGGTGACGTCGGTCGGTACTGCCGCATAGCCCCAGTGGTACGGGACCAATTCGCCGTTGCGGCGCAGCTCGTACTCGGGCTTGCTGCCGGTCGACGTTCCCGCCACCAGGTCGAGGCTGCCGTTGGCGGCGTCCTGGATGGCGAACCACATGTCGTCGCCCTCACGGTAGGTGTCCACGCCCTCGGGGGCGAAGCCCATGGCCTGCACGCCCTGGTTCCAGCGCTCCTCGACCTTGGCGCCGGCCTTGTAGCCGTGCAGGGTGGCGAGGTAACTCTGTCCGCGGGGGCTGTCCGGGTCGAAAATGTTCCACTGGTCGAAGGCGGTCTGCCAGCGCAGGCCGTCGGCCGCCGAGAAGTAGTCGACCCGCCGGTTCGGAACCGGCAGCCCGTCCATTCGGTGTGAGGCGAAACGAACATTGTCGACGTGCATGTAGATGAAGCGGTATGCGGTGGTCCCCGGTGCGGTGGCGGCGAACGTGGTGGTCACCTCGGCCAGCTCCGACGTACGGGGCTGGTAGGACGGGTCCGCCGGGATGCCGCCGTGTACGGGCCTGGTGAGGTAGTAGACCGAGGACGGGTTCGCGCCGTCGGCGGCGGGCTCAGCCCAGATGCTGCTGACCAGGTAGGTGAACGTCGAGTTCTTGACCTTCGCGGTCGGCGCCGCGTACAGGCCCTCGATGCGGTCGCCGCCAATCGCGCCGGGCATATTGACGGTGAACAGGTGATCGGACAAGCCAATGGTGCCGAACTCGTTGGAAAGCATCCGAGCCGAACGGCTCGGGGCCGAGATCGTGACGGGCTTGGCCTGCCGGGCGTCGATGGCGGCGTCCCGGTCGGTGGTCATCACGACCTCCGGCACACCGACTACGGTGCCCTCGGTGTACGCCTCGTCGAAGAGGAAGCCGCCCACGGAGTAGGTCTTGCCCTGGGGCAGCCTCAGCACGGTGCTGCTTTTGCCGTGCAGCTCCACCTCGTAGGACTGTCGGTCGTTCGAGTCAACGATCAGGTAGGCGTGGTCGGGGGCTCCGCCCGAGCGGTCCTTCACGCTGAGGCGGAGGTCGTAGGCCGGCTGCTCGACGTCCATGCCGAGCGGAGTGCGCACCGAGACCGACTTGTCCGCGGTGGAGGCGATGACCACACCGCTGTACGCCGCGTAGATCGCGGCGATCTCCGGGGTGGCGGTAAGGGTGACGTCCGCGGTGCCGCGCGCGGGCACGGTGACCTTGTCGGCGCTGAGGCGGAACAGACCCTCCGGTGCGGGCTTCTCCGAGTGGTAGCTCGCCTTGAGCGCGAGGTCGAGGGTGACCGGCTCACTGCCCGGGTTGCGGTAGGTCAGCGTCTTGTTCACCGGCGGCCGCCCGCCGTCCATCCAGCGGATCTGCCCGAAGGACAGTCCGCTGGTCTCGGCGGTGACCTGCTGCCCGACCGCCCGGGCGACGTCGACGCGTCCGGCGCCCTGGTAGTAGGCGCCGCGCTCGAAGCCGCCGGACGTGGTCTGCATCAGCTGACGCTTCACCTGCGCCGGGGTCCAGTCGGGGTGCTGCTGGAACAGTATGGCGGCGGCACCGGCGACGTGCGGCGTGGCCATTGACGTGCCGGACATGCCGATGTAGCCGTCGTCGGCGGTGGTACCGCCCGCCTTGGCGGCGACGACGCCGGCGCCGGGGGCAACCAGGTCGGGCTTGAGGCCAAAGTCGCCCACCCGGGGGCCTAGCGCGGTGAAGAAGGCGAGCTCGTCGTTGATCTGGGTGGCGCCGACGGCCAGCGCGCCCTCGGCGGACGCGGGCGAGTTGACCTTGCCGGGACCGTTGTTGCCGGCCGCGGCCACGACCAGGACACCGTGCTCACGGGTCACGGTCTCGACCATGACCTCGATGACGTCGGTCTCCGGAGTGTCGGTGTCGCCCAGGCTCAGGTTGATCACCTTCGCGCCCTGCCCGGCCGCCCAGGCCATGGCCTCGACGATATCGGAGTTGTCGCACCAGCCGTCCGAGGTGCAGACCTTGCCCGACAGGATCCGCGCACCGGGCGCCACGCCCTTGTACGTGCCGCCGGAGGCCGCTCCGGAACCCGCGACGGTCGAGGTCACATGGGTGCCGTGGCCGTTGGCGTCATCGGTGTTCGGCTCGGTGGTGAAGTTGGCCGCTTCGACGACGAGACCCTTGAGGTCAGGGTGGTTCGGGTCGTAACCGGTGTCGAGCACCGCGACCTTGACCCCATCGCCCTTGAAGCCCTTCTCCCAGGCCTGCGGTGCCTCGATGTGCGCCACCGTCCGGTCGAGCTGGACCTTGGAGCGGCCGTCGAGCCACACCCGCTGGATGCCCGCCCCGAAGGCCCTGGTGCCAGCCTCGGCGGGGGCGATGCTCTTCCAGAACCCCGCGGCGTCGTTGCGGTGTTCGCGCAGGGTCGCGAACGGGGTCCCCGAGATGGTGCGGACCTTGTCGGCGCCGGCCGTGGTCAGCCGGCGTTCGGCGGAGGCCGCCGCCCCCGCGTACTCGACGATCAGCGGCAGGCTCGCCCGGTCCGCGTACTTTTCCTCGACCAGGGCCGAGACGTTGAACAGGGCCTTGTCGAGGCGGTCCGCCGTCAGCAGCGGAAGCGCGTCGACGGGGATGACCGTCCACTCGCCACGGTCCTGACGCTTCAAGAACTTGATGTGCTCGCGGCCCTCGGCCGGTTCCACCGAGACACTCTCCCGGCCGGTCGGGTCCTTCTCCACAGTGACGCGGTCACCCGTGATCAGGGTGACGTGCTGCCCAGTGATTCGCGGCTTCTCGGCGCCCTTGCTCTGAGTCGTCGAGTCGGTCTGCTCGGCGGTCCGGTCGGCGTCGTGGGCCACACCGGGCGTGGCGGTCATCCCTGCCAGCAGCGCTGTCAGAGCGGCCACCGCCACATACTGCGGCCGGGATCTGTGGGCCCTCGGCCGCCACCTGTTGTTCACATGTCTCATGGGCGGCCAGCGTGGCCTCATCGAGGGTGCAGGTCAGCACCTCCCGCCTGTCCAACCAGCGACAAGTCACCTCTCCGCCAAAGGCGATAGGTGGACGGACGACTCCGACTGGTGACGAACTCGATGGTGGGCCCTGTAGGGCAGAAGGACGCCGGATGGATCCCGGCGGGCCGAGCACTGGTCCTGACGTTTGAAGAGGTAGGCCTTCATCACGGTCTGCTGGAAGGAGTTGCCCGCGGCGTCCTTCACGTACGCTCGCCTTTGGCCCGGTTCCATTCGTCCAGATCCGACGCCGCGCGCACCGCAGCGGCAGACGACACTGGTGATAGCCCGCCAGGGCCCTCGGCGGGGCGTGGCACTGGCGTTTTCCGGGATCCCCATCTCCCGCCCGGCCGACACCGGCAGCCGCATGGCGCGTGTCCTGGCCATCATGCAGGCAGAGCCCGAACAGCTCTGGCGCTCAAGGGAGGTCGCCGAGCTGCTCGGCGGCGTCACCCTCGTCGCCACGTATCGACAACTCGCTCGCTGGACCGAGCGAGGCATGATCAAGCGAGCCCGCGCCGGCCGCTGCACGGCATTCCCACAGATGACGAATCGGGGCGAGCCTTCGTTGTCGGTGGCGGCTGGAAGGCTGGTCGGATGAATGGTGATGAGCAGCTGTTGCGTGGCCGGGTCTACGGGCACGACCACGACGACCCCAACCCGGGCCCGCTTCCGCACCAGACGTACGCGGCTCTCGTAGGCGGGCCGCTGGACGGGCTGTTGCTGGACATCACCGGCTGGCGTAGCGAGGACGTCGATGACGGCGTTGCCCTTTTCACTGAGCTGTCACGGTGGCCGGGCGGCCGTGCCCTGTACGACCCGCGCCCCGGCGAGCCTCGCCCGCCGGGTCCGGGTGTGAGCTGTCGCTTCTACTATTCGGGTGACATGCCCTGACCACAGGCCCGACCACGGCGTCGGCCGCCTCGACCCTGAGCGTGACCGCGGCAGGTCAAAAGTCCGATTCGCCGGCGGGCGCCGCTGCTGCTCCCGTTACCAGCTGCGCATCGCCGCCCGCGCCCGGGAACTCGTCGACCATGGGACCCCCATCGATGCCGCCTGCCGCATCGTGATCCTGGAAGACCAGCTCGAAGAGGGCCAGCGGCTCAACGCCGATGGCCGCCCCGCCGCCCGACCAGCGGTCAGTGGACGGTGATCGAGATGGCGGTGTAGTGCGCGGCGAAGGCCGTCACGGTCAGGGCGTGGAACACCTCGTGGAAGCCGAACCAGCGGGGGGAGGGGTCGGGACGCTTCAGGGCGTAGACCACCGCGCCTGCGCTGTAGAGCAGACCCCCGGTCACGACCAGGATGGGCACTGCTGCACCGCCGTGGTGCAGGAAGTCGGGCAGGTAGCCCACGGGGGCCCATCCCAGGGCCAGGTAGCAGGGGGTGTAGAGCCAGCGGGGAGCTGCGACCCACAGGACACGGAAGGCGACACCGGCCAGTGCACCCGTCCACACGACCCACAGCAGCAGGGTTTGCCGGTCGGAGGGGAGCAGGAGGACGGCCAGAGGGGTGCAGGTGCCGGCGATGATCAGGAAGATGTTGGCGTGGTCGAGGCGGCGCAGAACCGCTTCGCCCACGGGTCCCCAGGTACCGAGATGGTAGACGGCGCTCGTCCCGAACAGCAGCCAGGCGGTGCTGGCGTACACCGTGCAGGCCAGGGTCGCCTGTGGTGTCCGGGCCAGGCAGATCAGAGTGATGCCCGCGATCAACGAGGCAGGGGCCATTGCAGCGTGGAGCCAGCCTCGCAGCTTGGGCTTGATCGGTTCGACCAGGTCGGCCGCCCGCTCTGCCAGCGTGGTAGCAGGATGAGGGCGTCCCTGCGCACCACGCTGGTTTGATCCATCGGAGGGAACGGCTGAAGCGTCTTTCTCTCCGTTCAGCCGCGCGGGCAGAACTCCGCCATCGGCATTGTCGCGAAACGCAGCTCTTCGGCCTGACTCGGCCTTGTGGTCATCACAGGCAACCATGCGGACATGCTAGAAGCCTGCCCGCGACAGCGTTTTCGGACGTCGGCCATGCCGGTGTCATCGGACGTGCCTGCTCAGTTACTTGGGGGGTGCCGACCCGCCGATCACCGCGGGCCGGAACCGGAGCGGACGTAGGTGACGACTACCAGCTGCGTTCACTGCCCGGCCGACTCCGCGCTGCCGGCCGGGACCGTGGCGGACGTGATGGCGGACGTGAAGGTGAACTCGCCCGGGACGAGGTCCACGACGTCAACCCCACCGAGCGTCCCTTACAGAGTCGTTGAACTTGGCACACGGGTTGCGCAGTGCCGTCATCTCGAACGGCGGTGGGGCCGAGTGTGACCATGCGTGGTGGTGATGTTTTCCCGCCGGGCTGGCCCGCGGGGACGTCGAGGCCCTCGAGCATGGTCTGCGCGGTTGGGTATCCCCGCTGTCCCGGCGTAACGCTGTGCTCCACGCGCTTTGATACCTGTGTCCGCTGGATCAGAATTTTGCGGCACTTGCAGGGCAGCTTTATTGCGGCGTTGATTGAAGTGGAAGCTTTCCATGTGCTCAGACTGTTTCGGCGTGCTAGTGTCGTTGTCAGTTGCAGTTGTGGTCCCGAGCTTCAAATGCTTTCAATTGGCCTCCGGGTTGTTGGCAGCGCTTTTGTTTTCCGGTCTTTTTCCGGGCGGGGTGATCATCGCGGCGACACGGTGTCCGTACAGTGCGGGCGCCGATGCACTGCCCCAAAGGAGATTGACATGGCTGCTGGTACCGTGAAGTGGTTCAACGCGGAAAAGGGATTCGGCTTCATCGAGCAGGAGGGTGGCGGTCCTGATGTGTTCGCCCACTACTCGAACATCGCCGCCCAGGGCTTCCGCGAGCTGCTGGAGGGCCAGAAGGTGAACTTCGACATAGCGCAGGGCCAGAAGGGCCCGACGGCTGAGAACATCGTTCCCGCCTGACGCTGACTGTCGCGTACTTGTAGCTGGGGCCCGCATCCTTCGGGGTGCGGGCCCCAGCTACATGCGTTTTCCCGCAGTGCTTCGCCACCGGGACGCCGAGGAAGCGCGAACACGCCGCTATAACTGCGCCGCAGCCGGCGTCTTGGATAAGCAACGCCATCGCGCCACCCCTTTTCAATTTCCGCGTTCTGCGGGGCGGGCATTGCCTGACGGCAGACACGCATCGACTATGCAATTAGGCCATTCTTGCGTTTCTCCGTGCTCATCGCTGCGGAAAATTCTTTGACATGCGCCGCATCGAGGAAGGTCCGCATGAACCGCACACGCACGAATGACCGTTTCGCTCGTACCCGTAATGGCAGTGCTGCCCCCGCAAAGAGCGGCGGACGCCTCGGCCCGTCGGCTCCGAGCCGCTCGGGCGGGCCCATCCGCTCCGGTGGCCATAGCCGCCGGCCCCCGGCGCTACAGGGGGAGTTCGCTCTTCCGGAGACGATCACCCCGGCACTCCCCGCCGTCCAGGGCTTCGCCGATCTCGACATGCCCGCAGGACTGCTGGCCGCACTCGGCTCGCAGGGCGTGACTGCACCGTTCCCGATCCAGGCCGCGACCTTGCCGAACTCCCTCGCCGGCCGTGATGTCCTCGGCCGGGGGCGTACCGGTTCCGGTAAGACCCTGGCCTTCGGGCTGGCTCTGCTGGCCCGTACGGCCGGGCGGCGCGCCGAGGCCCGGCAGCCGCTCGGGCTGATTCTCGTACCGACGCGTGAGCTGGCGCAGCAGGTGACCGACGCGCTCGCTCCGTACGCCCGTTCCGTGAAGCTGCGGCTGGCCACAGTGGTGGGCGGAGTGCCGATCGGCCGCCAGACGAGCGCGCTGCGTGGTGGAGCCGAGGTCGTCGTCGCCACCCCGGGACGCCTCAAGGACCTCATCGAGCGCGGCGACTGCCGGCTGGACCGGGTCGGCGTCACCGTCCTCGACGAGGCGGACCAGATGGCGGACATGGGCTTCATGCCGCAGGTCACCGCGCTGCTCGACCAAGTACGGCCCGAGGGACAGCGCATGCTGTTCTCCGCCACCCTCGACCGCAACGTCGATCTGCTCGTGCGCCGCTACCTGAGCGACCCGGTCGTGCACTCCCTGGACCCGTCGGCCGGCGCGGTCACGACGATGGAGCACCACGTGCTTCACGTGCACGGCGCCGACAAGCACGCGACCACCACCCAAATCGCCGCACGCGAAGGCCGGGTGCTCATGTTCCTGGACACCAAGCACGCCGTCGACCGCCTCACCGAGCACCTCCTGAACAGCGGGGTGCGGGCCGCCGCCCTGCATGGGGGCAAGTCGCAGCCGCAGCGCACCCGGACGCTGACGCAGTTCAAAAGCGGGCACATCAGCGTGCTGGTGGCGACCAACGTCGCGGCACGCGGCATCCATGTCGACAGCCTTGACCTCGTCGTCAACGTCGACCCTCCGACCGACCACAAGGACTACCTCCACCGCGGTGGCCGTACAGCCCGTGCCGGCGAGTCCGGCAGCGTCGTCACCCTCGTCACCCCCAATCAGCGCCGCGCCATGACCCGCCTCATGGCAACGGCCGGCATCGTCCCGCAGACCACCCAGGTCCGCTCCGGCGAAGAGGCCCTGCACCGCATCACCGGCGCCCAACCGCCCTGCGGCATCCCGGTCGTCATCACCGCGCCCGTCGTCGAACGCCCCAAGCGCAGCGCCACCCGCGGCCGGCGCCGCCCCACCTCGGCAGCCCGGCGCGCGCCCGTCCAGCTGTCCACCGGCGTCGCGGCAGCATAGAACCGTCCTGACCAGGAAACCGGCTCACCCCCAGGAGGCACCTCTTGACGCTGACCCAAACACACCATCACGCGATCAACGCCGACCTGCTGCACCGGACGGTTGCCAACGCCATGGACCCGGCCGGGCCTCAGGTCTTGGACGACATGACCGTCGAGGTGGCGCTGTCCGTCATGACCGCCGCCCGCACAGCTCACCTCGTCGTCTGTGACGAGGACGCACGGTGCACCGGCATCGTCACCCACGCCCGGCTGGCCGCCGTTCGGGACAGCCGCGCGTACACCGACCGGGTCCGCTTGCGCGAGATCGTCGGCCACAACGGGCCCTTCGCCACGCCACTCACCACGATCGCAGAAGCCGAGCACACGATGCGCCACCGGCAGCTTGCGACCTTGCCCGTGGTCGACGAACACGGCAACGCCCTGGGCGTCCTCGCCCTCTCCCGCTGAACCTCCTCGGCCTGCCCCTCCTCCTTCCCTCTTTCTCCCTGTGAGGCATCATGCGCTGTGTCATCGCCCGCTTTCCCTTCGACCTGACCAAGAACGGCGTGCTGGAATCGATGAAGGGTGTCAAGCCCGAGCCGGTCGTCGGCGACACCGTGATCGTCGGGCGCCGCCACTACCCCGCCAAGCAGGTCGGCCAGGTCGTCACTCGCCAAGACCCCCGCGACTTCAGCGCGGGCGAGGTCCTGCGGGCCATGACCCAGCTCGGCTTCACCTGCCGCACCCTTCCCAAAGCCGCGCCCGCAAGGATCATCGATCCGCTCCAGCGGGCTTCCGCGATGCTCGGCGCTCCTCTGCCCGCCTGACACCGACGCGCCCCATGCCATGCGGCTGCCAGCTGCCCTATCCGAGACCACTCTCGTGGGTGAGCCTGCGCACCAGACGAGGGAGCAGGAGCCCCCGATGAGGTTCTTACGCACGAGTGAACGCGTCATGGAGCGCTGGGCAACTAATGTGCGGGGCTACCTGCTGCCGGCCAAGCCGCAGCCGGGCGAGGTCGTGGCCATACTCCTGCGGCAGTGCGACGACAACGCCCTGATTCTCGGCCGGCAGCACATCGTGGCGCCCAATGCCTTCGTCATCGAACTGCCCCCGGATATCCACCGGCAGCTCTCCGACAACCCCCTGCCCGTGGCACCCGTCCTCGTCCATCAGGTGTGCCGTCATGCCGCCGAACAGGGATACACCTTCGCCGGCCCCGTCGCCGTCGACCTGCGCCCCGCTCCAGGTGACACGCCCGCCCGGTTCCGCATCCACAGCCGCATCAGCCCGGCGCGAGGGCGACCCTAGCCCTCGGCGCTCGAGCGTCGTCGCCGATTGCGCCGCGCCGCTCAGACCAGGCAGGGAGCTGCAGTGCGGAGAACGTCGGCCTTCTCCACCGCGCGCAGCTGCTCCCGGTCACGGCCCCCGGGTGCGCGGCGACCACCGCAATCGGCGGACGCCGCTGTGCAGAACGACGTCGACGGCCCCCTCGGGCGCCGGTCGACTTGGACGCCTACTGCGCCGCGCCGTCCAAGCCGTCCCCCGCACACGGTCATCGCTTGCCTCTACAGCGAACTGGGCTGCGGGCGGCAGGCAGCCTGCATCCCGGGTCGGCGGGAGTGGAGCTGGGCTGTCTATGACACCAGGGTTGTAGTCCGTCTGGTGGAGGGTCCTCGTCTTCTGCGTGTTGTCCCTTTAGCGTGAGCGGCAGCCGTCGAAGGGAGGCCGCCATGTCGGATGAGGCGATGGGCCCGCTGGGTACGGAGATGCGGGAGGTCACGTTCCCGGACCAGTCCCGCGGGATCATCCTGGTGCAGGCGGGGACCCCACAGGACGAGGCCGATGGCATGGCCGCACGCGTGTGGGCCGAGCTGCCCAAAGGTTAGAGACGAGGGGCGGCGCCTCCCCGTCAGTCGGCTGGGGCGCGCTGCGTGTGACGGTGGTTGTTGTCAGCCGTGGTAGCTGATGTATTCGTTGAGAGCAGCGGGCCCAGGCGCCCGCTGACGTCGTCTGCGTGAGGCAGAAGGCTGGCTGTCCGCGACGCTGGAGGGCACCGTGCGCTGCGTCCAACCGTGCTCGCCGTCTCCGCGCTTTCTACGCTCACCTGGATCGTTTGGAGGTTGCACCTGCCCAGGCGGTCTGAAGCGTCGCTACACCACCTCACCATCAAGACCATCGCCGCGCACGCCACAGCTCCGTCGGCATGGTTCGTCGCATCACCGCCGACTGGTGGCGGCGGCAAGCCGACGACGTCAGCACCCAGCTACAGAGACGCCCCCGGCGACCGAGACCGCACCGGCTGCGCCGGGTGAGGGGATCGGCAGCGTCTTGTCCTGGTCAAGCGAGGTCGCGGCTGAACCTGCCCAGCACGGGCCGCAACCGCTCCGGGTCCGCGCCGACGCGGTCATGCAGGCACCGGAAGCGGGAGCGCCGCCGGCCGATGTCGTGGCCGCGAAGTCCGACAAGTACCTGCGGTTCTTCCGCCTGAAGAGCAAGGACCACCGCGGCGGGGAGGTTCCGGCGTGGCGGAACCTGTACCCGCCGACCGGCCGGGAGGGCCACCCTCCGGTCGCCGTGGTCTGCAATCCGGGCACCAGGAGGGGATCGCAGGCGCTGAAGAACCGCATGAACGCGGTCATGACCGAGACCCGCGCCATCTGGTCCGGCAGCTTTGAGCGCATGGGCATCGGCGTCGAGAACCCGGACGGCTACTACAACTACGCCAACGCCATCCCCATCCTGTTCACCACCCTCGAACGACTCCAGACACACGGCCCGCGAGCGGCCGTGTGGTGGCGCTGCGGACACGGCCAGTGGGAAACCCTCGATTCCGTCCTGGCCAACCCCGACGACGTCGACGCCTGGAACAAGCGCGATGAGGAACGCGCCGCCGCCAACGCGACGAGCAACGCCAGCGCGAACAGCAGCAGGAAATCGCCTGGGACCAACCGACCACCACGCCGCGACCGGCGGTGCTGCATGAGCGCCTAGAGCAACTGCCCGCCGCAAGGCGGCCCGTCCCACCCACCTCGGAGGCGTGCGAGCGGTGCGGTCAGCCCCGTGCCGGGCAGCCCGGCATCCGCTATGACGACGTGCCCGCGGAGGATGGCCGCCACTGCCCCGACTGCCGGACGGACCTGTCCCGCCAGCATCCAGGTCTCCTCACAGCGCTCTTCAAGCGCCGCAACTGACCACCAGACGCCCATCGGGCGGGCCCGCCAGATGGTTCTTCACGAGATCACACGGGCCCCGGGGGCGAGGGGCGAAATCCCCGGGGCCCGACTCGGGGGTGCACGGTTCAACGACACCCCCGATGAAGTGTCACGCGGGCGCCCCGGGCGCCTGCTCCGGCCGGCCGCGCTCATACGAATGAAGTGGGCCACTGCTGGCCACTCGGGGCAGCGGGGCTGGGAAACAGCTCTGTGCGGGCCCTCCACTACTGCCCACCGGTGGAGGGCCCCCTGTAAGCCTGTTCCTAGGCCCTTGTTTCTTGGATCATGTGCGGAGCCAGATCGCGAGGGCTGCGAGGTGCCGAGGTAGATGCGGGCACGTTTCTCGAAGCGGGTGGCGACGGCGCGGAAGCCCTTCAGCCGGTTGATGGCCCTTCAACGGTGTTTCGTTTCTTGTAGCGCTCGCTGTCGAACCCGGTGGGCCGCCCGCTCCAGAACGTCGATTCTGCCGGTGTTGGCGCTGGTCGAGACCTTCGGGGATGGTGTGCCGGATTCCGCGTCGCGGATGCGAGGGCCTGCTGACTCCGGGCTGCGGCACGGAGACCTGCTCCTGAGAGGAGAAGGTTCTCTCCTCGGACAGCGCCACCCCCCGTCACCACCGAAAGTGAGACAGGGCCGTTCGTTTGACAGACCCCTGAGGCTTCAACCCGCACCGTGCCGTGGTCAGTTGGGTGATTTTCTGCCGCCATACGGACGATGAAGTGGCTGGCCGAGTTGCGCCGGCACCCCAGGTGGAGACCTGTGTGGGGATCCGTACTTATTTGCCGCATGCCTCACCAGGAAGGAACCATGCCGTCTTTCGTCGATGCCGCATTCGGGGAGCCGGATCTTGGCGCCGCGCGGATGCAGATGGCGCTGTCGCTGGGCTGGCACATCATTCTGGCCTGCCTGGGCGTGGGAATGCCCGCGATCACACTGATCGCGGAGTGGCGTGGACACCGCACAGGAGATCTGAACTACCGACTGTTGGCGCGGCGCTGGGCGCGGGCGATGGGTGTGCTGTTCGCGGTGGGCGCGGTCTCCGGCACGATCCTGTCGTTTGAGATGGGCTTGCTGTGGCCGGGGCTGATGGGGACGTACGGCGAGGTGATCGGCCTGCCGTTCTCGCTGGAGGGCATTGCGTTCTTCATCGAGGCGATCTTCCTGGGGATCTACCTCTACGCCTGGGACCGGCTGCCGCCGGTTCCACACATGCTGTCCGGCCTGCCCATCGTCGTGGCCGGGGTGGCCAGTGCCTTCTTCGTCGTGACCGCCAACGCCTGGATGCAGCAGCCGACCGGTTTCGACACGGAGAACGGGCAAATCGTCTCGGTAGATCCGTGGGCAGCGATGTTCAACCCCGCGACTCCGCCGCAGACCGTGCACATGATCCTTGCGGCGTTCATGGTCGCCGGCTTTCTCATGGCGGGTGTCTACGCCGTGGCGATGCTGCGAGGCAGACGCCACCGCTACCACCGTCTCGGCTTCCTCATTCCCTTCACAGTCGCCGCGATCATTACCCCGGTGCAGATCGGAGTCGGGGACTGGGCGGCCCACTTCGTCGCCGAGAACCAGCCCGTGAAACTTGCCGCCATGGAAGGCGTCTTCCACACCGAGCACGGAGCCCCGCTGCACCTGGGCGGCTTCGCCATCGGCGGCGAGCTCCGCTATGCGCTGGAGATCCCCAACGGGCTGTCCCTGCTGGCCCACTGGTCACCCGACGCGGAGATCGTCGGACTGGAGAACGTACCGGAGGCCGACCGGCCACCGGTCAACGTCACACACTGGGCCTTCCAGATCATGGTCGGTACCGGCTTCGGCCTCTTGGCGCTGTCCGCCTGGCTCGCGCTCACCTGGAAGCGCCACCGGGACCTGCCACGCTCACCGTGGTTCCTGCGCGCCTGCGTCCTGTCAGGCGTGGGCGCGGTCCTGGCACTGGAAGCCGGCTGGACCGTCACCGAAGTAGGGCGCCAGCCCTGGATCGTCTACGGCGTGATGCGCACCTCGGAAGCGGTCAACCCCGCCCCCGGCCTCATCTGGGGGTTCGTCCTGGTGGCGCTGGTGTACGCGGTCCTGACCGTTGCCACCATCTACGTGCTGCGACGCCTGGCCCGCGACGAGCCCGTTCCCGTCGCCCCGCAGGAACGCGACGTATCCGACTACAAAGTCATCTGAGGTTCCCGTGCACCTGCCCGAGATCATGCTGGTCGTGCTGTGGATCGGCCTGACGGCGTACGTCCTGTTCGGCGGCGCCGACTTCGGCGCCGGGGTGTGGGACCTGCTCGCTGGAGGAGCCGAACGGGGCCGCGACCAGCGCGACCTGGTCGAGCACTCCATCGGCCCGGTGTGGGAGGCCAACCACGTCTGGCTGATCTTCGTGATCGTCCTCACCTGGACCGGTATCCCTTCCGTCTTCGCCGCGATCGCCTCCACCCTCTACATCCCGCTCACCGCCGTCGCGCTCGGCATCATCGCGCGCGGGGCAGCCTTCGCGTTTCGCAAGGTGAGCCGCGAGCTGTGGCAGCAACGGCTGTTCGGGGCCACCTTCGCCTTCTCCTCACTCGTCACACCCTTCTTCCTCGGCACCGTCGCCGGCGCCATCGCCTCCGGCCGCGTACCGCCCGGCATTGCGGCCGGGGACCTCGTCACCAGCTGGGTCAACCCCACTTCCCTCATCAGCGGCGTGCTGGCGGTGGGGACCGCGGCGTACCTCGCCGCCGTCTATCTCACCCGCGACGCCCAGCGCACCGGCGACGAAGCCCTCACCCAGGCTTTCAGGCTCCGTGCCCTTCACACCGGGGTGTTCGTCGGCGTGATGTCGGCCGTCGGGCTGTTCGTTCTGCGCGCAGACGCCCGGCCACTGTTCGACGACCTCACTTCCGGCGCCGCCTTGCCCCTCCTCGTGCTGTCCGTGGCCGCCGGCGTCGTCTCGCTGGCACTGCTCGCATGGGGCCGCTCCTACCTGATGGTCCGGCTGACCGCCGCCCTCGCGGTCACCGGACTCCTGTGGGGATGGGGTATCGGCCAGCACCCCGTGCTGCTCCCGGGCGTCTCTCTCGACGAGGCAGCCGCGACCGGCGCCGTGCTGGGAGCCAGCCTCGGCGCCCTGGCGGTCGGCGCCGTCCTGCTCGTGCCGTCCCTGTGGTGGCTGTACGCCACTTTCCAACGCGATCGCACCGGGGAGCACCGCGAGCTCACGCCCCCCTCGTGACGGCGACGAACGGGGTCCCCCAGAGGCGCAGCCACCGACTGAGGCTCGTGCTTGGGTTGTAGTGGGATGAACGCGACCGTCTACGCCAGGTCCTCGTTCGGCAGCGGGGTGAGCAGTACAGGCTGTCGGATCTCTTCGTCTTCCCGAACGGAGTGTCTGCGGCGTACCAGGTGCTGCCGCACTCGGGACAGACACCATCACCTGGGCCTTTATCACACCCACGCCCCTGACTACGCGTCATCAAAACAACCGGACATCCCAGGTCAGCGGCCGCCGCCGCGGATTGAGACAGCTGACTGCTCAACTCTCACAGGGCTTCGCGACTGTGCTGCAGCCGGAAGGGCTCACCCCGGGGCTGGACTCCGAACCCCCTGCTGTGCGCGCATAGCCGGCGCGGGAGAGCTCAAGCCGGCTCTCGTGTGGTGAGGGGTTCCTCTCCCGTGGTGCAGGCGACCCACCACACGTCAGGGCGCTTGTGTGGAGCGGGTGTCGGACGGCGCTACTGATCGTCCTCCTTGTTTGGGCTCTCGTAGCTCATGAACCAGTGACGGTCGAAGTAGCGAGCGGTCGAGTGTGGATGCCGCGGGTCGGTGAGCATGCGATAGATGAACTCCGCGGTCGAGCCGTCGAACCGGTCCCACTCGGAGTGGTCGTCCTCGGTCAGGAGGATGGGCCACCGGTCAGGGTCGGCGCCCTCGGTGAGCCAGTAGAACGACGTCTGCTGTTCCGTGCTCGCCCACTGCAGCAACCCGCCCGGAGCCGGGTACAGGCGGTACGGATCCCACCTGCCGCTGCCGTCGGCTCCGGCCGATCGAGCCCAGAACTCGTTGGTCCCGACGAGGTCGAGGCTGCCGGGCGGCCCGGCGGGGATCAGGAGGCCGAGGTTGTCGTCGAATTCGCCGTACCCGAAGCGTTCGACCAGTTCCTTGTAGTCACTGGGCAGCGCCGTCCCGAGACGGGTCTCGACCGTCACCCAGTCGACCGCGTTGCTCCGCTCCCGCTCCCACCCGGTGACGGCGACGACGCGGTCCACCCAGGGAGCATCCTCCGTCAGCCCGTCCGGCTGCGGTACGGCCCGCTCGGCGACCAGCAGTACCGGCCTCGCATCGCTGCCGGCCCGGACCGCGCCGCAGCCGATCCATCGGTCGGCGTGCGTCCATGCGCGCATCTCGACGACCCGGTCTCCGAAGGGGGCGAGGAGCGGCGCTCCGGTTCGTCCGGTCAGTGTCGGATCGGCGTACCCGTCCATGGCCAGGTTGCGCCTCTGTCCGTACCGGCCGCTGAGTACCCGGCCGAAGGCAGGCAGGTCCATGCCGTCATCTGCCGCCAGGCACACATGCCCCGCCTCATGACCGACCTGGCTGCACACCAGATCTCCCTGATCCAGTGCCACCAGGGCGTGAATGGCCGCGAGCAATTCCCATTCGTCCATGACCGGGAGTGAACCACAGGCCAATGACACCGCCGGCCGAGCTGCGCCCGGCGATCATCCTCATGGTGCAGGGACTATGACTGCGGGGGAAGTTGACACATGCCTTCCGGTGCTTGTGCCAGATCCGTGCCGGAACAGAGGAAAACCCACGGTCAATGCCGGTCGTTGCCTACCGGCCTCCAGTGCCGTCGTGCGGGCGTTCAGGCAGGTGATCGGCACAATGCCGCCCGACAGCGCCGGTGATTCCCAAGCTCAGTGCTTGTCTGCTCCCGCCACCGTGCAGTCAGGAGACGAGGTCACGCCAGAACGGCGCCGTTGCCCTCGGGTTCGAGAGCGCCGCTCGGACATGAACGCAGGTGCCCCCAACCGCACTCCTCACCCCCACCGACAGACTTGGAAAGCGTGTTGGTCTTCGTCTGTCGTTGGGGCAGAGACGCCGTCTCCCAGGGGAGCTGGGTTGACGTCGTGGACGAGGAAGCGATCACCATCAAGCTCACGCGCGATCAAGCGTTCGTGCTGTCGGACCGCTCGGGGCGGGGGAGTCGACCCAGGGCCACCACAGCTCGACCGCGGTGAAGCCGGCCGCGGCGGCCGCGGCCGGGCGCTCCAGGAGCGGGAGTTCCGTGAAGAGGATCGACAGGTTGACGTTGAAGCGCTGGTCTGCGAATCCCATCGGGGTCAGCGCTTCCTTCCGTCCGCCCAGCGTCCCCGCGCCACGCGCGCGGGGCGCCTTTTGCCGGTCGGTCTGGGGTATTCCGTATGCAGAAGTTGGCTTCTGCTTATCGGAAGTGTGCCCGCGCCGTGAGTGAGGGCTGTCAAGGCTCACAGCGCGTCGACGGCGCTCACCTTCCAGCCCTCGGACGTGCGGGTCATCGTCATCCGCACCCGGTTCAGGTCCACGCGGGATCCGGTGACCTGGGTGCTTCGGGTGACCTGGTTGACGAAGAGCAGCACCACGGCCACGTCCGCCGAGGCCGACACGACGGAGGCCGCCGGGGGACCGCCGTCGGCCGGCTCCGCGACCGTCGCCTTCACCGCGCCGTCGTACTTCTTCGCCGTGGGCCCGACCACGGTCTGCGTGGTCTTCCGGTACTCGTCGCGGAACTTCCCGGTGAGGTGGGCGCGCGCCGCGGCGAAGTCCCGGTCCAGGTGGCGGTGGTCGTACGACAGCACGACGGGAGCCGCCTTCCGCGCGGCCGCGAGGGCATGGGCGCGCGCCTGGTCGGCCTGCGCCCCGTCCCGATACCGCTGTCCGAGTACGACGACGGCCACCAGGCCCGCCACCAGGAGCACCGACGCGAGCGCGGCCAGCGGCCCGCGTCGGGAGCGCCGTACGGCTGCCTCCTGCCGGGCTTCCTCGGCGAAGTCCTCCGGTGACGGCTCCGGTGGGTCGTCCCAGCCGTCCGGGGGCTCGATGACCACGGTGCGCCCGGACAGGGGCGCCTCGGCCACCGCGGTCGCCGGGCCCCGTTCCCCGCGTTCGGCCCGCTTGGCCGCGGCGCGGGCCGCCGCCGTCATCGTGCGCCGGGCCGGGGAACCGGAGCCTGGGCCTCGGGTGGTGGGTTTCGTCAAGGTCTTCCTCCTCACTGGATCGGGTCAGCCCACGAACTCGACGTCGGAGGTCAGCCAGCGGCCGTCCTCGTGGACGAGGTCGAGTTGCAGCCGGTAGGTGCGCGCCTCCCCCTCGGGCACGGCGGTGTTGGTCACCTTGCTGTCGGCCACCACGAGCACGCGGGCCGAGCGCTCGTCGGAGCGGACGATGCCCGCGTCGAGGACCTGGCCCTCGGACACGGACTTGTTCCGCGCGACGAGCTCGGTCAGCTCCTTGGTCTGCGCGGCGAACTCACCTTTGAAGTCACCGGTCGCGCCCTTGAGCACGTTGGCGCTGTCCCGGTCGTAACGCCGGTAGTCGAGCGAGGTGAAGTTCAGCGCCGACTGGCGGGCCGCCGCCAGGATGTCCTGGCGGCGCTGCTCTTCCGCACGCTGGTCGTGGACGGCGTCGGCCAGCCGGAGCGCTGACGCGGTGGTGAGGACGGTCGCCACGGCGAGCCCCACGGACAGGGTTCTGGAACGCCCGGCCCGCGTGACGAAGCTCCGGGTCGCATGGAGCACGATCCCGGTCATGCCACCGATCAGGCTCACGCCATCGGTCCTACGAGCAGCCATTGCCACGACTCCTTTCCGAAGACGGTCTGCTGGCCGCCCGTCGAGCCGATCTCGACGGGCGTTCCGTCCGGGCCGGTGAAGCTGCCGGTCTCCGGGTCGTACGGGGTCACGTAAGCCGTCCGGTCGGCGCCCCCGGTGCCGGACGAGGCGCCGGGGGCGTTCTGCGCGCCGCGCACCGAGGTGGCGCTGCCGCGCGGGGCCGTGCAGCGCGCCCCGGTGTTCGCCTCGCGTGTGCTGGTGTCGGCCGGGTCGCGCCGGGCGGTGCCGCCGTACCCCTGGGTGCAGGGCGGCGGATCGTCGGCGTT
This sequence comes from Streptomyces sp. NPDC059861, assembly GCF_042731435.1. Taxonomy (NCBI): domain Bacteria; kingdom Bacillati; phylum Actinomycetota; class Actinomycetes; order Kitasatosporales; family Streptomycetaceae; genus Streptomyces; species Streptomyces sp. NPDC059861. Next base: position 57,882 of record NZ_JBHWJQ010000038.1, read on the forward strand.
CACCACCAGGCCGAAGTGGGTGGTGCCGTCGCCGGGTACGACGGTGTAGCTGCCCGCGACCACCACCGGGAAGGTGACCAGCGCCTGCTCCACGCCGGGCAGCCGGGCGAGCGTGACCTGTCCGCCGCTGATCAGGTTGGCCAGCAGCACCGACAGCCGCGGCTCGATGGACCTCAGCAGCGAGTTGAGCTCGACCGCCGCCGGTTTCGCGTTGCCGATGAGCTTGCGCAGATCGCCGTCGCTCGACTTCAACTCGCCGGTGAGCAGCGCCAGATCACGCGAGAACGCCTTGATGGACGAGCCCTGGTCGGCCTGCGTCTTCAGCACCTTCCGGGAGTCCTCGATCAGCGCGATCGTCTCGGGCAGCGACTCGGACGCCGACTCGACGAGCGCGTTGCCCGAGTCGACCAGCCTGCTCAGATGCGGGCCGGTACCGGCGAAGGCCTTGCCCAACTCGTCGACGGTGACCCGCAGATCGTCCTTGCCGACCGAATTGACCAGCCTGTCGAGGCCGAGGACGAGATCCGTGGTGGGCAGGGGAACGCGCGTCCTGTCGCGCGGAATCGTGCTGCCCTCCAGCAGGTACGGCCCACGGGACCCGCGCGGCTGGAGGTCGACGTACTGCTCTCCCACCGCCGAACGGTTCGCCACCACGGCGAGCGTGTCCGCCGGGATGCGCGGAGCCCCGTACTCGATGTCCAGCGCGACCGAGACCCCACCGTCGCCGGTCAGCCGCAGGGTCCCGACGCGGCCCACCGGCACCCCGCGGTAGGTGACCTCGGCGCCGTTGAAGATGCCTCCGGACTCGGCGAAGTCGGCCCGCACGGTGTAGCCGCGGCCGAGTACGCCGTCCACCAGGCCCGTGTACTCGGCGCCGACGTACGAGACACCGACGGCGGTGACGGCGGCGAATGCGGCGAGCTGGGCCTTGACCGTACGCGTGATCACGGTTGTATCCCTTTCAGCAGCAGTTCCGCGAGCGCGAGGTCGATCCCCGGCGGCAGGTCCTGGCCGGTGCCGTGAGCAGCCGTGCACACCGGCGGGCACAGCAGGTCTCCGGACGGGGGCGAGGGGTCAGCCGGCGCCTCGGGCAGGTCGGGACTGGGTGTGGGCACGCCCGGCAGGTCGGGGACATCGGGAACATTCGGCAGATCAGGCACATCGGGTAGATCCGGAAGGCCGGGTGCCTCGGGAGTGCCGCCCCCGTCGCCGCCTTCGGGTTCCTCCGTCAGGTTGCCGTAGAGGCTCGCCAGATCGAGGTCCGCGGTGACGCGCAGGTTCACGTAATCGCCCTTGATGGCGTCCACCGCGTTCCGCGGGAAGGGGTAAGTGGTGAGCAGTTCAAGAGAGTTGGGCAGGTCGTCGCCCGCCTTGTTCAGCTGCTGGAGGATCGGGCGCAGCTGCTTGAGGTTGGCTACCGTGTCGTCCCGGGCGGCCTTGATCACCTTCGTGCCCGTGGTGCCCAGCTTCGCCAGGGCGGTGAGCATCTTCGTCAGGTCGCGCCGCTGGTCGGCGAGCACCTTGAGCGCGGGCGGCATCGTGTCGACGGCCGTGGCGATCGTCTTCCTCTCCTTCCCGAGCCGTCCCGCGAGCCGGTCGACGGCCTCGATCGCGCGGACGATGTCCGCGCGCTGGTCGTCCAGGCCGCCGAGGAACGTGTCCAGCTCCCCGAGCAGGGACTTCACCCGGTTCTCGCGCCCTTCCAGGGCCTTGTTCAGCTCCACGGTGATCGTCTTGAGCTGGGCCACTCCACCGCCGTTGAGCAGCGCGGACAGGGCGGACAGCACCTCCTCGATCTCCGGGTTGCGACCGCTGCGGCTGAGCGGGATGCGGTCGCCGTCGCCGAGCCGGCCCACGGACGCCGTGCCGGGCGGGGCGGACAGGGCGACGTACTTCTCGCCGAGCATGCTGGTCTGTCTCAGCTCGGCGACCGCGTTGGCGGGCAGCTTCACCGAGTCGGCGACCCGCAGCCGTACGCGCGCGTGCCAGCCGTCCAGCTCGATGTTCTCGACCGCGCCCACGGTCACGTTGTCGACCTTCACCGCCGACTGCGGGACCAGGTCGAGGACGTCGCGGAACTCGACGGTGACGCGGTACGCCCGGCCGTCCGAGGCGGCGCCGCCGGGCAGCTCGACGTCGTACCAGCCGTTGAACTCGCAGCCGGACAGCAGCAGCGAACCGACCGCCACCCACGCACATCTGCGCAGCCCGCTCATGCGTCGCCCTCCAGGATGCCGCCGAGTGTTCGGTCGACCGTGCCCGGCGCGGCGGGCACGGTCGGCACCTCGGGCAGGGAGCCGAAGAGCTTCTCCAGCTCAGCGCAGTCGGCGCTCTCGCCGGTGGTCCTCAGCACGGAGCACAGCAGGGCGGCCGGATCCTGCGGGTGCTGCGGGTTGTTGCGGGTGTCGAGGGTGCCCGAGGATGCGTTGTAGGCGGTCTGGAGGTTCGACAGACCCGTGGGGGCTACCTCCAACAGCTCCTCCAGCGCCGCCTGTTGGGTGACGAGCACCTTGGTCACCTTGCTGAGGCCCTTCACGTTCGAGGTCAGCGACTTCTTGTTCTTCTTCACGAACGCGGACACGTCGCCGAGCGCCGTGCCGAGGTTGCGCAGCGCCGCCGCGAGGTCCTTGCGCTCCCCGGCGAGCTGTTCCGCCACTTGGGCGAGGCTGGTGTTGAACGACCGCACGCTCTTGTCGTCCGCCGCCAGCGCCGCCGTGAACACATGCAGGTTCTGCACGGTGCCGAACAGGTCCCCGCGCCCGTCGGACAGCGTGGTGACCGCCTCCGACAGGTCCTTCACCGTCTGGTGGATGTTGCCGCCCTGACCGTCGAGGTTCTCCGCGCTCACCCCGAGCAGCCGGGACAGCGAGCCGTCCTTGTTGGCGCCCTCGGGGCCGAGTGCCTCGGCCGTGGTGTGCAGGCTGTCGAAGATCCGGTCCAGCTCGACCGGCACGGCCGTGCGTGACTCGGGGATGACGGCGCCGTCCCGCAGCGCCGGGCCCTTCCGGTACACCGGCAGCAGCTGCACGTAACGATCGCTGACCACAGAGGAGTTGATGATCGCGGCCTGCGCGTCGGCGGGAATCCTGCGCGCCGCGTCGTACTCCAGCTCCACCCGCACCCGGCCGCCCTCCGGGGTGATGGCCTTCACCTCGCCGACGCGGACGCCGAGGACCCGGACGTCCGAGCCGGGATAGATGCCGACGGTGCGCGGGAAGTAGGCGGTGACCCGCGTCTTCTCGGTGCGGGGCCACAGGACGAAGGCGGCTGCGGCGACCAGGGTCAGCACGACGAGCAGCGCCAGACGTTTCCTCATCGCGAGCCTCCCGTGCTCGGCACCACGGGGGCGGCGACCAGGTTCTGTACGTAGGAGTCGAACCAGCGGCCATTGCCGAGGGTGTTGGTGAAGACCCGGACGTAGGGCGCGAGCAGTCGCACGCTGCGGTCCAGGCTCGACTGGTTGCGTTCGAGCATCTCCACCACCCGGTTCAGGCCCTTCAGCGCGGGTCCGATCTCCTTGTCGTTGTCCTCGACCAGGCCGGAGAGCTCGACGCCGAGCGCGGCGGAGGTCGTCAGCAGCTTGTGGATGGCCGCACGCCGCCTGCTGATCTCCTTGAACAGCTTGTCGCCGTCCTCTACCAGGGCCGTGAAGTCCGAGGAGCGCTCGGCCAGGACGCCGGTGACCCCGTTGGCATGGTCCAGGAGTTCGCGCAGCGCCTTGTCGCGCGAGGCGACCGTCCGGGAGATCTTCGACAGGCCCTTGACGGACGCCCGTACCTCGGCGGGGGAGTCCTTGAAGGTGGTGGAGATGGTGTCCAGGGCCGTCGCCAGCCGTTCGGTGTCGACCTCCTCCGTCGTGGTCGTCAGATCGCTGAACGCCTGCACGACGTCGTACGCCGGGACGGTCCGCGTCAGCGGGATCTCACTGCCGGACGCCAACTGCCCGGGGCCCTTGGGGTGCAGGGCGAGGTACTTGGCGCCGAGGATCGTCTTCACCCGGATCGAGGCCCCGGTCGAGGTGCCGAACTCCGGGTCGCCCTTGATCTTGAAGGTGACCTTGACGTGGTCGCCGTCCAGGTCGACCTCCTGGACCTTGCCGACCTTGACCCCGGCGATCCGCACCTCGTCCCCGGGCTTCAGCCCGCCCGCCTCCGCGAAGGCGGCGCTGTACGTCTCTCCGCCGCCGATCACCGGCAGGGAGTCGGCGTTGAACGCGGCCACGGTGAGCAGCGCGAGCGTGGTGAGACCGACGGAGCCGATCGTGACGGGGTTGCGCTCGCGGAAGGGGGTGAGGCGCGGTCGGCGTCCGATGCGCGGGAGCCGGACGCGCGGCAGCTTCGGCCACTCGACGCGCACCTTGACCAGCGGCTCGGGACGAGCCCCGCGCTTGTGCCGCAGCCGGATTCTCATGCTCCGCACCTCGCCCTCGCCACGTGCAGCTCAGGCGTGATCACCTCACGCGTCTTCGGCAGCACGATCCGGCCGTCGAAGTCGCAGAGGTAGAAGTTGAACCAGGAGCCGTAGGACGCCGTCCCGGTCAGCTCGTTGAGCTTGTTCGGCAGCCGCCTCAGCACGCCCTCCACCGTCTTCTCGTTCCTGTTCAGCGTTCCGGTCAGCTCGGTCAGCTCGGCGATGTCGTCCGTCAGCGGCGGGCGGGCGTCCGCGAGCAGTCCCGATGTCGCCTCCGTCAGGTCGCCGATGCTCACCAGCGACTCGCCGATCGGCTCTCGGTCGGCGGACAGCCCCGAGATCACCCGGCGCAGCTGCTTGAGCAGCCCGGAGAAACGGGCGCCGCGCTGGTCGAGCGTCTCCAGCACGCTGTTGAGGTTGTCGATCACGGAGCCGATCAGCTTGTCCCGGCCCGCGAGTGTGGTGGTGAGCGACGCGGTGTGCGCCAGCAGGCTGTTGACGGTGCCGCCCTCGCCCTGGAGGGTCTTGATGATCTCGGTGGCGAGCTGGTTGACGTCCTTGGGGCTGAGCGCGGCGAACAGCGGCTTGAAGCCGTTCAGCAGCGCGTTGAGGTCCAGCGCGGGCTGGGTCCGCGACAGCGGGATCGTCGCGCCGGGCCGCAGCCGGGTGCCGTCGCCGGCGCCCTCGGTCAGGGCGACGTACCGCTGCCCGACGAGGTTCCGGTAGCGGATCACCGCGCCGGTGCTGGTGAGCAGCGGGCGGTCCTCGGAGACGGTGAAGGTGACCTCCGCCCGCGTCCGGTCCTTGATCCGGATGCCCTCGACCTCGCCGACCCGCACCCCGGCCACCCGGATGTCGTCGCCCTCCTCCAGGCTGGTGACGTCGCTGAAGACCGCGCGGTACGTGTGCTCGGGGGTGAAGGAGATGTTGACGATGGTGGCGGCGAGCAGGGCCGTCGCCAGGATCGTCACCAGCGCGAACAGACTGAACTTGATCAGCGGTGCGGCGGCCGCGCGTGCTCCGGTGGTGCTCATGCGACGCTCACCGCCGTCCCCCGCGCCATCGGCCCGAACAGCAGCGTCGCGACCGGCGGCACCTCGTCGGCGGGCACGCCCAGCACGGGCGCGACGAGGGAGCCGACGGCGCGCTGCTCGGCCCGGGTGCCGGACACCTCCGACGTACCGTCGTCGAGCTCGGTGTGCGGCGCGGGCACGCTCGGGTGGGGCAGGCCCCGGCAATTCGGGCCGGACCGCTCGCCGTAGTGGGGCTCCTCGCCGGGATCGTACGCCGGCCGCTGCCGTACGACTTCCAGGGTGATCCGCATCCGCCCGCCCCGGAACGCCTCCTCGGAGGCCGCCTCCTGCCGGACCAGGCCGTCGAGGAGGCACGGGTACTCCGGCGAGTAGCGGGCGAACAGCTCCAGCGTGGGCCGGGAGACCTGGCCCAGGGTGATCAGACGGTCGCCGGTCGCGGCGAGGAAGCCGTCCGCCGTGCGGGCGGTGGTCGTGGTCGAGGTAAGTGCTGCGGCCAACTGTTCCTTCTTCTCCACCAGCGTGCGGCTGGTCGTGACGGTGTTGCGCAGGATCCGTATCAGGTCCGGCGCCGCGTCGCCGTACACCTCGGCGACGTCCGCGAACCGCGCGATGTCCTCCTTCAGGGACGGCAGATGCGGGTTGAGCCTGCGCAGATACGCCTCCAGGCGCGTGAGGTTGTCGCCGATCCGGTCGCCGCGCCCTTCCAGTGCCGTGGCGAACGCGGAGAGCGCGGCGTTGAGTTCTCCGGGCTCGACGGTCCGCAGCAGCGGCAGCAGGTCGTTCATCAGCTGCTGGAGCTCGATGCCGACCCGGGTGCGGTCCTGGGTGATCACGTCCCCGGCGCGGATCGGCCGCGCGGACGAACCGGCGGGCACGACCAGGTCGACGTACTTCTCCCCGAACAGCGTCTTGGGCAGCAGCCGCGCGTGCACATCGGCGGGGATGTACGCCACGTGCTCCGGCTTGAGCGCGATGTCCAGCGTGGCCTTCGTGCCGTCCGCGCGCACTCCGCGCACCTCGCCGACCAGCAGCCCGCGCAGCTTGACGTCGGCGCGCCGGTCGAGCTGGTTGCCCAGGCTGTCGGCCTCCAGTGTGACCCGCACGACCGGCGTGAACGCCTGCTGATAAATGGCGACGGACAGGGACAGCAGCAGTGTGAGTACGGCGATGAAGACAACGCCGTACAACCGCAGCCTCAGCACCCTCACCCGGCTCACCCCGCTATCCGCACGGTCGTGTTGGCGCCCCAGATCGCCAGCGACAGGAAGAAGTCAAGGACGTTGATCGCCACGATCGAGGTCCGCACGGCCCGGCCCACCGCGACGCCGACGCCCGCTGGGCCGCCGCTCGCGTAGTAGCCGTAGAAGCAGTGCACCAGGATGATCACGACGGCGAAGACCAGCACCTTGCCGAAGGACCAGAGCACGTCGACCGGGGGCAGGTACTGCTGGAAGTAGTGGTCGTAGGTGCCGGCCGACTGCCCGTAGTAGCCGGTGGTGATGGTGCGGGCGGCGAGGTACGACGACAGCAGCCCGACCACGTACAGCGGGATCACCGCGACGAACCCGGCGATCATCCGGGTGGTCACCAGGAACGGCAGCGACGGCACGCCCATGACCTCCAGGGCGTCGGTCTCCTCGCTGATCCGCATCGCGCCGAGCTGGGCGGTGAACCCGGCGCCGACCGTCGCGGACAACGCGAGCCCGGCCACCAATGGGGCGATCTCCCGGGTGTTGAAGTACGCCGACAGGAACGCCACGAAGTTGGACGTGCCGAGCTGGTTGAGCGCGGCGTACCCCTGGAGGCCCACCTCCGTGCCGGTGAAGAACGACAGGAAGGCGATCACGCCGACCGTGCCGCCGACGACGGCGAGCGCGCCCCGGCCGAAGCTGACCTCGGCGAGCAGGCGCAGGATCTCCTTCTTGTAGCGGCGCAGGGTGCGGGCCGTCCACGCCAGCGAGCGGCCGTAGAAGGTGAGTTGGGCGCCCAGGTCCTCAAGGGACTTCAGCGGGCGGTCGATCAGTCTCATCGGCTAGCCCCTCTGCGGGACGACCTGGAAGTACACCGCGGTCATCACGAAGTTGGTCACGAACAGCAACATGAAGGTGATCACCACCGACTGGTTCACCGCGTCGCCCACGCCCTTCGGGCCGCCCTTGGCGGTGAGTCCCTTGTACGAGGCGACGATCGCGGCGATCGCGCCGAAGACGAGCGCCTTGATCTCGGCCGCCCACAGGTCGGACAGCTGGGCGAGGGTGGTGAAGGAGGCCAGATACGCGCCCGGTGTGCCGTCCTGGAGGACGACGTTGAAGAAGTAGCCGCCCGCGACGCCGACCACCGACACCAGGCCGTTGAGCAGCACCGCCACCACCATCGAGGCCAGCACACGCGGCACGACCAGCCGGTGGATGGGGTCGATGCCCAGCACCTGCATCGCGTCGATCTCCTCCCGGATCTTCCGCGCGCCGAGGTCCGCGCAGATCGCCGTGCCGCCCGCACCCGCGATCAGCAGCGCGGTCACGATCGGCGAGGCCTCGCGCAGCACCGCGAGCACGGAGGCCGCGCCCGAGAACGACTGGGCGCCCAGCTGCCGGGTGAGGCTGCCGATCTGCAGGGCGATGACCGCGCCGAAGGGAATGGACACGAGGGCGGTCGGCAGGATGGTGACGCTCGCGATGAACCACGCCTGCTGAATGAACTCCCGCACCTGGAACGGCCTTTTGGGGACAGTCCGTACGACGTCCAGGGCCATCGCGAACAGGCTGCCGGAGTGGCGCAGCGCACCGACGGGGTTGAGGCTCATGCGCGGGCCACCTCCTCCTCCCGCTCGGCGATGGTCTGCCAGCGGGGCGGCCGGGTGATGCCGGGGCTGGGCAGCAGCCGGGGCGTGAGGGGCTGGGAGTCGGTGGTCTCGCCGATCTGGGCCAGCTCCTGCTCCACCTGGGCCGCGTCCTTCTCCTCCGCCATGCCGATGGGCCCCTGCATCCGGCCGTTCAGGAATTGCCGTACGACCGGTTCGTCACTCGTCAGGAGCTGGTCGCGGGGCCCGAACATCACCAGCTCGCGGCGGAACAGCAGCCCGATGTTGTCCGGGACCTGGCGGGCCGAGGCGATGTCGTGCGTGACGATCAGGAAGGTCGCGTCGATCTGGGCGTTGAGGTCGACGATGAGCTGGTTGAGGTAGGCGACGCGGACGGGGTCGAGCCCCGAGTCCGGCTCGTCGAAGAGGATGATCTCGGGGTCGAGGACGAGCGCGCGGGCCAGTCCCGCCCGTTTGCGCATCCCGCCGGAGATCTCGCCCGGCAGCTTCCCCTCGGCGCCGATCAGGCCGACCATGTCCATCTTCTCCAGGACGATCCGCCGGATCTCGCTCTCCGGCTTGCGGGTGTGTTCGCGCAGCGGGAAGGCGATGTTGTCGTACAGGTTCATGGAGCCGAACAGCGCGCCGTCCTGGAACAGCACGCCGAAGAGCTTGCGCACCTCGTACAGTTCGTGCTCGCGGAGCCTGGTGACGTCCCGGCCCTGGATCGTGATCGAGCCCCGGTCCGGTCTGAGCAGTCCGACGAGCGTCTTGAGGAACACCGACTTGCCCGTGCCCGAGGGGCCGAGCATGACCGAGACCTCACCGGCGGGCAGCGTCAGCGAGACGTCCTGCCAGATGACCTGGTGACCGAAGGACTTGGTCAGCCCTTCCACACAGATCTCGACACCCATCCGGTCCACCCTTCGCCCGTGAAGTCACCCGTGGAGCAGCTCCGACATCTGCTCTACGGGGAGGGGCGGGGGGTCCGTCGCGGCGGAACCGAAATATTTTTGCGGACCGGTTGAGGGGAGATTACGGCAGGGGGTTCACGGGTGCGTCGAGGCCGTCCGTCGGGTTCGGGTGACCGGGGATCCCCGGCAGACCGGGGCGGGCCGGTACGGCGCTCGGGAGGTCGCGCGCGTTCGGGGTCGCGGGGACGCTGGGCAGCTCGAGTACCACGGGCACCTCCAGTACCACGGGTACCTCGGGTACTTCCGCCAGTTCCGGCGCCGCGGACACCTCCGGCAGGGACGGCACCGACAGCGGCAGCAGCGGCCGGTCGCCCGGCGTGCGCGTCGCCGCCGGGGCGCCGGTCGGCGAAGGCGCCGACCGCCCGGGCGCGTCCGGGGATGCCACCGGGCCGGGCGTGTCCGGTCGCTGCCCCGCCTCCGGCGCCGGGGAGACCGACGTCCCGGGTGCCGCGCCCTGCCCGTCCCCGTCGTAGGTGTACGGCAGCACGAACCCGGCCACCGCCAGGGTCGCCGCCGTGGACGCCAGAGCGACGGCCTGAGCCTGCGACGCCCCGCGCGGCCTGCCCCGGCCGCACAGGAACAGGGCGAGACCGAGCGTGCCGGCCAGCGAGTTGCGCAGCGTGCGGCGGGCCCGGGCCAGCAGCGACTCCACCGTCCGGTAGCTCAGGCCCATCCGCACGGCGACCTGACCGACGTCCAGGTCCTGCGACTTCAGCCGGAGCGCCTCCGCCTGACGCGCGGGCAGCTCCCCACTGCGCACGGCCAGCCACTTGGCTTCGGCCCGGTCGCACACCGCCTCCTCGACCGGCACCGGTCCGGGAGCGATCAGCGTCGGGCTGGTGCGCACCTCGGCCTCGCGGTTGACCTGCCGGTAACGGTCGACGCACAGCCGTATCGTCACCGTCGTCAGCCAGGCGGCGAGCCGCTCGTCGTCCAGGTCGGGACGCTCGGCCGCCCGCAGCATCGCCTCGTGCACGGCGTCCTCGGCGTCCTCCAGGGACATCGACCGGCGGCGGGCCACCTTGAGCAGGTGCTCGCGATGGCTCCACATGCGTTCCCACCGGTCGTGGGCCGCCTGTATCTCCGCGGGCATGTCCGTCGTAGCCATGAGGGCCCCTTCGCGCTCATCCGCCGGCCAGGTGCGCCCGGCGGAGGGCGACATTACCGCCCGGTAGCCATGCTTGTGGAGGGGGCGGCGCCAAGCAGGTGGTCTCCGGGCAGGTCGACACCGGCGTCCGGCAGCGGGAGCGGCGGCTGCGGCCGGGTGGAGGGGAGGCCGGCGGGGGTCGGCCGCGGTGCTGTCGGGGACGGGGAGGAGGACCGGGACGGGGCAGGGGAGGGCGTACCGGAACCACCGCCGGTCCGGCTGGTTCGCGGTCTGGGCGACGGCTCACGCGGCACCGGTTCGGAGTCCTCGCGCTCACGGCTGCGACCGCCCGCCGTTCCGGTGTCCGGAACGACCCGGTGGCCCTCCAGGAAGTACGCGAACCACGCCCGGACCGTCCCCAGATACGCCGTCGAGTGGTTGTAGCCGAGGATCGCCGCGTCCAGGTCTCCGGGCGCGGCCAGATTCCGGCCGCCCGCGCACAGGTAGCGCCCGGCGGCGAGCGCCGCGTCGAAGACGTTGTGGGGGTCGGCCCGCCCGTCGCCGTTGCCGTCCGCGCCCCACACCGCCCACGTCGACGGGATGAACTGCATCGGACCGACCGCACGGTCGTACACGGTGTCCCCGTCGAGGGAACCCCCGTCGGTGTCCCGGATGAGGGCGAAGCCGTTGCCGTCGAGGCGTGGGCCGAGGATCGGCGTCGGCGTCGTACCGTCCGCGACCACCCGCCCGCCGCGCGCCTGGCCGGACTCCACCTGGCCGATGGCGGCGAGCAGTTGCCACCGAAGCCCGCAGCCGGGCGCCACGTGCGCCAGGCGGGCCTCAGCCCGCCGGTAGGCGGCGAACACGCTCGCCGGCAGCGCGCCGCCCCCCGGCGACAGCGCGGCCCCCCGCGCTCGCAGCGGCGGGAGATCCATGCGGTACGGGGCGTCCCCGGACACACTCGGCCCGCGCCCGGTGCCGGGGGCGGGATGCTCGGGCGCGGTGGCCCGCGCCGACGGGGCGGCCCCCGGCGCCTGAGAGGCGGTCAGCACCGCCATCGCCGCCACCGCGATCGCCGTACCCTTCGCGCCTGTGATCCTGTGCCGTTCTGACATCGGTGCGGTCCCTCCCGGTGCGGTCAGTGCGGTCGACTGTTCTACGGGGAGGGGCCGCCGGTCCGTCGCGGGACGTGCCGGTTCGGCAGGTGGTTTGGGAGCACTTCCATGCCCGTCTGCGGGAGCCTGCCCGGGACCGTCGACCCCTGCCGCACCTTCCGTCACGCACGACGGCGGTCGTCGGGCGGCCGGCCGGGCGGCACAATGAGCCATTTCAGCGTTGCTTCTCCAGGGTGAGGATGGCTTTGGCTGCTGACGACAGGCGGTTGGGGCTGCAGCGGGCGTGACGGAAGATGCGCCAGCGCTTGAGGGCGGCCATTCCGCGTTCGACGGGATACCGCTGCCGGGCGTGTGCCCGGTTCAGCGATCTTTGCCGGGCGGTGAGCTCCTTGCAGGGCGGGCGTCTGGTCGGCGTGGCGAAGGTGCCGCCGGCGTCGAGGTAGGCCAGGTCGGCCGGTGCGGGGATGCCGAGGCGGACGCAGGTGGTCACAATGCGATGGGTACGGGCCGCGGTCAGGTCGTGGGTACGGCCCGCAAGAGCGCGGGAGATCCATACGATCTCGCCCTGCGGGTAGGTGATGACCTGCAGATTCACGCCGTGGCGGCGGTGCTTGCCGGAGTAGTCGGCGCGGCCGTCGCCGACCCGGTTGGACGTCGGGAGGGACAGCTCACCGGCGCTTCACCGAGTGGTCGAAGGCCACCAGGATGTGGGCGAAGCTCCACCGTCTGGTCCTCGACGAAACGAAGGCCGAACGCTGCCCCAGTGCACTGTCGCTTCGATTTCTTCCGGGGCGTGTACACCGCGCCGATCGACGCAGCGACCACGCACGCAATGGCCACCCACTGCAGTGCGGTAAGGATTTCACCCAGCACCACCGTTGCGGCCAGGCCCGCAACAGCCGGCTCCGGACTCTCCAGTACTGCTTCGGTCCTCGGCGGCAGACACCGCAGGGCAGCCATGTCCAGGGTGTACGGAATCGCTGCCGACAGCAGCGCCACGCCCAGACCCGCCGCTCGGCCGACTCACCCGACATCGTTGCGGGCCTGGCGCCCTCATCGGTCTCGGCGCGCCGCAGCCACTTCGACAACGTGATCGGGTGGACCCCGAAATCAGCGGCGATCTGCTCCCACGTGACACCGGGCTCGCGGTCGCGCGCGACCCGCACGACGTCCTCGCGGAACTCCTTCTTGGCCACTGCAACATCCTTCCAGGCCGCCCTCTCAGCAAGCCAGGTCAGGTGTCACCCAACCCTTCAGTCCCAACCGATCACGAGCACAGTTGTCACACGCAGCCAAGGTCGGCGGTCATGTCTGAAGACAGCGACTGCCGCTCGCCGTAAAAGGCGAAGGTGGCCCATGACTCGTACGCGCAAGGACCGATCATGACTACAGAGTCCCCAGGGACGAGCGATACCGCCCGTCGCACGGTACGGAGGCGCCCGATAGTCGCCGCCGCGGTTCCCACGCGTCCGGCCTCCTGGGCGGCCTGCCGGGCAGCGCTGCCGTGACCGACTCGACCGGCCTTCCCGACTAGCGCCCCTTCCCTTCCGCGGCGGTCGGCCCGCACTCAACGCCGACGGCTACGTCGTCGGACAGATCAAGGGCAACTTCCGGCAAGGACGTGGCGCGCATCGGCCACATCGAGACCCGCCGTCTACTACGCATCGCTTACCGGCCCCACCCCAGCCCACTCCCATCCACCCAGCCGGCTTCGGGACGCAAGCGCGTTACGCAGCCCTGAACTTACAGCGCAGGAGCACTCATGTCCTACCATGAGCACGCCGACCACCAGTACGCCAAGCACATCCGCGCCGGCGCACCAGCGGCGTTCAAGGCATTCATGGCCTGGGACGCACAGGTCATGCGTGGCAGTGACAACGTCATCCCACCCAAGTACACCGAACTCATGGCGGTGGCCGTGGCGCTGACCACCCAGTGCCCATACTGCATTGAGGCACACACCAAGGCCGCACACTCCGCAGGGGCAACCCAGCAGGAACTGGCCGAGACGATCATGATCGCCGCAGCGCTGCGAGCAGGCGGCGGTTACGCTCACGGCTTCATGGCGATGAAGTTCTTCGACAGGGCTGAGAGCAACGACACCCCGGACGCGTAAAGGAAGCCTGCGGCCCGGGCTGCAGAGGAGCCGTAGATGTTGGCGTCCATCGCCGACAGCAGGGCAATGAGCACGATCACGTTCATGAGTTGGCCGGCGGCGGGGATGCCGAGGTGGTCAAGGACGCCAGGTCCGGGCCGCTTGGGGTGACGGCGGGATCGCTCAACAACTCCGCGACGACGGCCGCGACCTGTACGTGGTTGAGGTTGCCGCAGAGAAGTCCTTCCGCGCGGTTCCACGGCGCCATGCGCGAACGCTGGGGAGGATTCCGCCATCGGAGTGGACGGCGAGGGTGCTGTTGCCCGGGTATGGCTGCCCTTTCCGTGGACGTCGGTTACGACGCCATGAAGCATGGCCGACCACGGTCCCGATGCGGCCTGATGCCTCGGCAGTCGGACTCCATCTTGTAGAGGGCGTCCTCCACGAGCGGCTCTTGCAGGCTGGCGGCTACGCGCGTGCGGCTGCCCTGGTTCTCGCAACGGATCCTCAATTCCACCAGGCGCGGACCGAGGCCATGATCCACTTGGCGATGGCCGACCTGATGGTGGCCCGCCCCCTCACGGGCGAAGCCACTATCTCTTGGGGTGACCCGACAACACCGGATCACATCTGCATCATGGGATGACACAACGGGAGAAAGCGACCCCTGAGCCGTGGGGTGTTCGGGTCGGAACGTCTCCCAGCAGGTCGCTCGGGGTCGTGACTCTCGGGGACGTCCGCGTCTGGCTGTGCCGGATCCTGTCCCAACAGCGACAGATGGTCTGGCAGCGTGCTCTGCGTCTGCACGATGTACGCCCCGACCTGCTACAACGCCAGCGTCTGGCGCAGCCGCGGCCGACCATGGCCGGCCGCGGCGAGGATCTTCTCGTCGCGGCCGGAAGCCCCGGGGCTGAGCGTTGTCCACGAGACGCCGTGGCAGATGCGAAGCGTTCAGCCCTGAAGGACGGGGTGACGGCCCGCGGCCCCGATCGTGCTGCCGCGTGCTCAGTTCGACCCATCGCAGGGTAGGCGGCACAGCCCCGGGGCGGGTCGAGCGCGTCCAGGAGCCTCGTTGCCTCAGCGCAGGCCGAACGCCTTGATCACCGTCTGGCGCACCGCGTTGCCCGCCGCGTCCTTGGCGTTCGCCCTCAGAGACACGAACGACGCCTTCCTGGGGGCGCCCAGACGGAATCGTCCGTCACTGCCGCAGTCGGCTTTGTGCCAGGTTCGGCCTTCGTCGTAGGACAGCTCCAGGCCGACCGCGCCGATCTTCCCGGCGCCGGCGGCATCCGGCAGATGAGCGGCGGTGACGGACAGGGTGTGGTGCCGCCCCGCGCGTCCCGCGCCGTCGGTGCCGATCCCGTACTCGAGCTGCACCAGCGGCAGCACCGCCGCGGAGTCGTCCGTCCGGGCCTTCGAGGTGAAGTCCCACTCGGTGCGCGTGCTGGATGAGTACGGCGTGAAGGTCACCTTGCGCTCACCGGTGACGACCAGCCGGTACGGCAGCTTGTCGGCGCTGGGGGCGTCACCCCACACGGATGTGAAGTTCCCCTGGCCCAGTTGGGTGCTGCCCTGGTAGAGGGTCTGCTGCTGGCTGATTCCGGCGCCGGACTGGTCCATGCCGACGTGGTTCCGGCTGCCCCAGCCCGGGATGTCGATGTACAGGAAGTTGCCCTTGCGGGTGGGCTGGCGGAAGGCGTCGTTCAGGAAGGGGCGTTGGATCGGCTTGAACCACTCCTGGGACTGTGTGCTGCCCGCCCGGTAGGAGGTCTTGGGCTCGACTTCGTAGATCACGCCCTCTGCGTACGCCTCCTGACTCCAGCTGTAGTCGCCCCCGGTGGAGACCCAGTCGGTGCGCTTCCCCTTCGTCGGCTCCGGCATACTGCCGCCTATGGCCCAGTTGTTGTACTTGGGCCAGTCGAAGCGGAACTCGCCGCCGGCGCGGCTCGGCGCCGGGCTCCCGAAGGTGACGTCGACCCGGGCGAGGTTCTTGGCGCTGCCCTGCACCACCATGTGGTCCGGGATCTGGTTGTGCCAGGTCTGCATGAGGTCGTAGACGTACGGGCTCACCGGCTGGGAGGCGACGGAGACCTCGGCATTGCGGAGCTTGGCCTGCTGGACGAGCTTCTCGCCCTCGTCGGGGCTGAGCAGTCCCACGTCGAGCGTGACCGGGGGCCCGAACGGCTGGTTGTAGCCGCGGAAACCGCGGCCGTCCTCGTTGTTCACGACCAGCATGAGCTTCGCGCCCGCGGCCATCGCGTTGGCGGCCTGGTCGATGTCGGAGACATCGTCGTTGCGGCGGATCACCACGGCCTTGTCCCGTACGTCGAGGTAGGCGTAGTCCGCCCTCGCACCCTGTCCCGCGAAGACCAGCGGTAGCTTCCTGGTTCCCGTGGGCAGCGGGGTGACGCCGTCCTGGCGCAGTACATCGGTGAAGTCGGCCGTTCGGGTGGAGACGGCCAGCGCGGGCTGCTCCTTGCGCCAGCGAGCGGCCAGGTAGAAGTCGCCGTGCGTGACCTTGTCGGTGGCCGGCTGGGCCCACAGGCTGTCGAAGTTGGTCTGCGTCTCCATGTAGTCCCGCAGGATGACGCCCCCCATCGAGCGGTGATAGTCCAGCCGCTGGTAAGTCACCTCCGTCCGCTGCGGGGTTGTCGTGTCGATCCGCTTGATCTTGGAGGCGTCGAGCGTCACGGTGGTGTCTGCGTCCAGGCGGACCTCCGGGTCGCCGAGCAGGGCCATGCCTTTGGAGTGAGGGCCGTGGACGCCCTCGACCGTCTTGAACGCCAGCACGGAGTAGATGCCCTTGGGCACGTAGATCTGCCCGGTGCCGGACGAATCGATGACGACGTACATCGGGCCGGCTGCGTCGCCCGACCTGAACACCTGGGCGACACCGGACATGGGTTCAGCCTTGGCGTCCTTGAATGTCAAGGTCAGCTTGCGCGCGACGAAGCCGACGCCGACCGCGGTGTGCGCCGCGACGTTTCCGGCCGTGTCCTTGGCCAGTACCTGGCCGGTGTAGCGGCCGGGATCGGTGATGCCGGAGCTGTCGATCGTCACCTTGACGTCGGCGGTGCCTTGCGCGGGCACGACCACCTGGGAGGCGGACAGCCGGAATGTCCCGGCGGGGGCGTGGGCCTCCGTGACGGACAGCGCCAGGGTGACCGGCGCGTCGGTGGTGTTGGTGTAGGTCACCGGGCGCTGGACGGCCGCGCCTGTGCCCTGCGCCGCGTAGGCGGTCGCTGTGGCGAAGACTTCGGTGCGCGATGCCGCTGCGACGTCCAGCCGGCCGCTGCCGGCATCGAAGGCGTTGTACCGGGTCTGCTGGGAGCTACTGGTCAGCAGGTCCTTCAACTGGCCGCCGGTGAGCTCCGGACGGGCGGCGGCGAGGAGGGCGGCGGCGCCGGCGACGTGGGGCGTGGCCATGGAGGTGCCGCTCAGGGTCTGGTAGGAACCCAGTCCGTTGTCGCTGAACTGGCTGTTGGCCGCGAGGATGTCGACTCCGGGGGCGCTGATCTCCGGCTTCAGCGCGCCGTCGACGCGGGGGCCCGTGCTGGAGAAAAAGGGGACGCTGTCGGTGGAGTCGACCGCTCCCACGGTCAGAGCGGCGTTCGCCGCCCCCGGCCCGCTGATGCCGCCGGGTATGCCGGCGTTGCCGGCGGCGGTCACGAACAGTGCGCCGGTCTCGGCGCTGAGACGGTCGGCCGCCTGGCTGAGAGGGTCGGTTCCGTCGGACCACTGGTCGGAGCCGAGGCTCATGTTGACGACCTTGGCGCGCTGGTCGACCGCCGCCCACTCCATGCCGGCCAGGACCCAGGAGGTCAGCCCGCTGCCGGCGTTGCCGAGCACCTTGCCGATACGCAGACGGGAACCGGGCGCGACGCCCTTCTCCTTTCCGTCGGAGGCCGCACCGGTGCCGGCGATGGTGGACGCGACGTGGGTGCCGTGCCCGGAGTGGTCGTCCGTGTTCTCGTCCGGTACGAAGCTCTGCCGCGCGGCGATGCGGTCCGCGAGGTCCGGATGACCGGCGTCGACGCCGGTGTCGAGGACGGCCACGTCCACGCCTTGACCGGTGTTGCCGTCCGCCCATACCTGCGGGGCGCCGATCTGCCCGGTGCTTTCGGCGAGGTCGGCGTGTACGAGACCGTCAAGCCAGATGCGCGCAATGCCGCGGCCGAAGGACGGCTCGGCGTCCTGCGCCCGCGCGCCGTCGGCCGTCGACGCCCCGGCCACGGAGTTCCAGAAGGTGTCCGCCCGGGAGCGGTCTGCGGTCAGGGCGGCGCCCTGGATGCTGTCCAGGTTGCGCACCCGGGTCGCACCCTCGGGGACGGCGGAAGCACGGCGCGCGGCGTCGGCCTTGGTGTAGGAAACAATCAGTGGCAGCCGCTTGCGGTGCGCGTCGTCGTATCCGTCCGCGATCAGGTCCGTGATGTTGAACAGCTGCCGGTCCAGGATCCCCTGAGCCACGAAGGGCAGGGCGGACTCGGGGTACGCGTAGAGGTCGTCGCCCAACTCCGTGATGTGGGTCTGCGTAGGCCGGCCGTCCGCGCCGCGCACGGTGACGACGCCCCCGCGCTTGCCGTCGGCCCCGGTGGCCTGACGGGTGGTCACCACGTCGCCGGTGATCAGGGTGATGGTGTGTTCGTCGGTGGGCCCACCGTCCGCACCGGCCGAGGAGGGGGGCTGGGGCGGGGCGGAAGGCGGCGCGGCCGATGCGCTGAACGGACTTGTCAGCGCAAGGATCCAGGCGCCGGCGATGACCGGCAGGCTCCTGCGTCTGCGGTGTGGCTTCAACGGTGGGTCCTTTCGGTGGCTCGGCGTGGCCGAGGTGCTCTTTGCTGCCGTGGTGGCGTCCGGGCCCAGCGGAAGGGGCCCGGCGGACGGATTCCGCCAGGCCCCGGGCTGCCGTCAGCCGGCTACTTGAGGAGGTAGGCCTTGATGACGGTCTGCTTGAACGAGTTGCCCGCGGCGTCCTTGACGTAGGAGCGCAGGGAGACCGAGCCGTCCGCAGAGCGGTGTGGGTGGTCGACGGTCACGGTGCGCTTGTCACCGGAGCCCTTGACCTTGGCGGAGTGCCAGGTCTTGCCCTCGTCGTAGGAGACCTCGGTGGTGAAGGTGCGGATCGGCGACTCGGAGGCGCCCGGCGGGCGCTGGATCAGGACCGGGATGTCGAGCTTGTGGCCGGCCCTGGCGCGGTTCCACTCGTCCAGTTCCGGCGACATGCGCACCGCGTACAGCGGCAGTACCTGCCGCGTCGCCGTTGTCTGCGACCGGAACTGCCATTCGGCCTGCAGGTGTGCGGAGATGGAGCTCTTCGCGGGGTCGCGGTCCTGCTCGAACGTCAGGCGGTAGTCGGCGGGTGCGGCATCGTCTGGTACATAGGCGTAGTTCCGGGTGTCCGCGACCAGTTCGCCGTTGCGCCGCAGCTGCATCCCGGACCGGCTGCTGGTCGACGTTCCTGCCACCATGTCCAGGTTTCCGTTGGCGGAGTCCTGGACGATGAACGACATGAAGTTGCCCTCACGGAAGGTGTTCACCCCCTCGGGGGCGAAGCCCGTGGCCTGAACGGCGCCGTTCCAGCGCTCCTCGACGGATCCGGCCTTGTAGCCGTGCACGGAGCTGAGGAAGCTTTGTCCGTGACTGTCCGGCCGCGTGAAGAAGTTCTGCTCGAAAACGGTCTGCCAGCGCAGTTCCTTGGCCGTCGAGAAGTAGTCGACCCGCCGGTTCGGTACCGGAAGCCCGTCCATCCCGTGGTAGAAGCGGAAGTTGTCGAGATACATCCAGACACTTCGGTATGCGGTGCTGCCCGGTTCGGTGGCGGAGAAGGTGGTGTTGACCTGGGCCAGCTCCGACTTGCGGGGGTTGTAGCCGGGGTCTGCCGGGATGTGCCCACGCACCGGCCGGGTCAGGTAGTAGACCGATGAGGGGTTCCCGTCGGCGCCGGCGGGCTCGCCCCAGACGGTGCTGACGACATAGGTGAACTTCGAGTCATTTTCCCGTGCACTCGGGACGGCGTACAGGTGCTCGATGTGGTCGTCGCCGATCGCGTCGTTCATGGAGACGGAGAACAGCCCGCCGTCCAGTCCCACGGTGCCGATCTCGGCCGACATGATGCGGGCCGAGCGGCTCGGGGCCGAGGCGGTGACAGGCTTTGCCTTCCGGGCGTCGAAGGTGACGTCCTGGTCGGCGGTCATCACGACCTTCGGGGCACCGACCACGGTGCCCTCGGTGAACGCCGCGTCGAAGAAGAAGCCGTTCACGGTGTAGGTGTTGTTGTCGCGCGGCAGCCTCACCACGGTGCTGCCCTTGCCGTGCAGTTCCAGCTCGTAGGTCTCGTGACCGGCCGAGCTGACGATCAGGTACGCATTGTCGGGAGCCCCGCCCGAGCGGTCCTTCATGGTGATGCGCAGATCGTGCGACGGCTGCTCGACGTCCATACCGATCGGGACACGCACCGAGACGGTCTCGTCGGCGGTGGACGCGATGACCACGCCGCTGTACGCCGCGTAGGTCGTGGCGGTCTCCGGGGTCGCGGTGACAGTGACGTCCGCAGTGCCGTGCGGGGGCACGGTGACCTTGTCCGCGCTGAGCCGGAAGAGGCCTTCCGGCGCGGGCTTGTCCGCGTCGTGGGACACGTTGAGCGACAGGCTGAGGGTGACCGGCTCGCTGCCCGGGTTGCGGTAGGTGACCGTCTTCTTCACCGGCGGCCGAGCGCCGTCGGACCAGCGGATCTGCCCGTAGTCCAGTCCGGCGGGCTCGGCGGTCACCTGCTGGTCGATCGCGCGGGCGATGTCGACCCGGCCGGCGCCCTGGCGGTAGGCGCCGCGCTCGAGGCCGCCCGCCGTCGACTGCATCAGCTGGCGCTTGACCTGCTCCGCGGTCCAGTCGGGGTGCTGCTGGAACACGATGGAGGCGGCAGCGGCGACATGCGGAGTCGCCATGGACGTTCCGGACATGCCGATGTAGCCGTCCTCGGCGGTCGTGCCGCCCGCCCGGGCGGCGCCGACGCCGACGCCGGGGGCCGCGATGTCCGGCTTGAGGCCGAAGTCGCCCACCCGCGGGCCGACCGAGGAGAAGTCTGCTACTTCGTCGTCGATCTGGGTTGCGGCGACGGCCAGCGCGCGGTCGGCGGAACCGGGGGAGGAGACCTTGCCGGGGCCCTCGTTGCCGGCTGCGGCCACCACCAGGACACCGTAGTCACGGGTGACGGTGTCGACCATGGCCTCGAGAGCGTCGGTCTCCGGGGTGTCGACATCGCCCAGGCTGAGGCTGATCACCTTGGCGCCGTGCTGGGCGGCCCAGGCCATACCCTCGATGATGTCGGAGTTGTCGCAGGAGCCGTTCACGTCGCAGACCTTGCCGGACAGGATCCGCACGCCGGGCGCGACGCCTTTGTACGTGCCGCCGGAAGCCGCGCCGGAACCGGCGACGGTCGATGTCACATGGGTGCCGTGGCCGTGCTGGTCGTCGGCGTTCTGCTCGGCGGTGAAGTTCGCGGAGTCCTCGATGAGGCCCTTGAGGTCCGGGTGGTTCGGGTCGTAGCCGGTGTCGAGCACCGCGACCTTGACACCGTCGCCCTTGAAGCCCTTCGCCCAGGCCTGGGGTGCACCGATGTGAGGCACCGTCTTGTCGAGCG
This sequence comes from Streptomyces sp. NPDC059861, assembly GCF_042731435.1. Taxonomy (NCBI): domain Bacteria; kingdom Bacillati; phylum Actinomycetota; class Actinomycetes; order Kitasatosporales; family Streptomycetaceae; genus Streptomyces; species Streptomyces sp. NPDC059861. The sequence goes on from NZ_JBHWJQ010000038.1 coordinate 79,033, forward strand.
AGACCTTGGCACGGCCGTCGAGCCACACCCGGCGCACGCCCGCGCCCATGGACGTGGCATCTGACTTGGCGGGGGCGATGTTCTCCCAGAACTCCGCGGCGTCCTTGCGGTCTTCACCGAGGGTCGCGAACGACGTCCCGGGGATGGCGTGGACCCTGCCGGCACCGGCCGCGGTGAGCCGGCTCGCGACGGTCCGCGCGTCACCCGCGAACTCGAAGATCAGCGGCAGACTGGACCGCTCGGCATACTTCCCCTTGACCAGGGCCGAGATGTTGAACAGGGCCCTGTCGAGGCGGTCCGCCGCGATCAGGGGAAGTGCGTCGACGGGTATGATCGTCCAGTCGTCGCCGTCCTGGCGCTTGACGAACGTGAGATGCTCCCGGCCCTTGGCCGGCTCCACCGAAACGCTCTGCTTGCCCGACGGAGCCGTCTCCAGCGTGACGCGGTCGCCCGTGATCAGGGTGACATGGTGGCGGGTGACGCCGTGCGACTTTGCGGCCTGGCTGTTCGGCCGTGGTGTGTCGGCCTGATCGGCGCCCTGAGCGGCACCCGGTGTGACGGTCAGGCCCACGAGCAACGCCGCGAGCGCAGTGGCCGCCACATACTGCGACCGGGCTCTGTGGACCCTCGGCCGCCGTCTTTTGATCAAAGGGGTCATGAAGGGACAGAGTGACGCCGCGATCGACCAAACACAACGTTTGTTCGTGTCATCCCAGTGCCATGTCACCTTTGTGACTCGGCCCCCGGCGGTACGAATCATGTCATACGGTGACGTAATCGCGGCGCGGGACAGTGGCTTTGTCGTGGCCGACACACTTTGTGGATTGGCGGCGGGCTCGGCTCCGCGTCGAAGGTGAGGTCAGATCGCGGTGGCTGACGGCGCGTCGCTGGTGGCTCGGGCCCGTCGCCGACGGCCCGTGCCGGACTGACGGCCCGTCGGACTTGGCGCTACGGACGCGGCCAGTAGGAAACCCTGGACGCCGCGCTGGCCAACCCCAACGACGCCGACGCCTGGAACAAGCGCGACGACGAACGCCGCCGCCAACGCGGCGAACAACACCAGCGTCAACAACAGCAGGCAACCAGCTGGGACCAGCCGACCACCACACCGCAGCCGGTGCCGTTGCAGGAGTGCCTGGGCCAGCTGCCCGCCGCACGTCGCCTCGCACCACCCGCGCCAGAGCTGTGCGAGCGGTGCGGGCAGCCTGGTTGATTACAGCGGTCTGTGTGATGCCTTCGACCGCGGCAGCGGCGGTACTCCATGGGGCCAAGACCCGCCCGGTGCCGATCGTCGGCGACGGCCCCGGTGAACGTCCCGGCGGTCGTGCACTGCGACGAACCCAGCGTCGACTTCGTCGACAACATCTCGCCGTAAGCCACCGCCAGGCTGCTGCAACGGCGGTCCCGGTGCCATACGAAAGGAAGGCCCATGGGTGCCGGCCTGCTCTTCTTCGTCGCAGTGCCACTGTTCTTCTACCTCGTCCTCGTGACGCTCCTGTGCGTCAAGGTCAGGGAGCAAGACATCGTGGAAAGTGGGCTGGATGATGGCCGCGGGCTGTGTCGTTCTGCCGCTCGGCCTGTTCATCGCCTTCCGGATTCCTCGACTTCGATGGGCAGACGGGCCCGCGCCCGGGCCTCGGTCCAGCGGGCGAAAACGTCCGTGGTGCCGACGAGATCAAGCTGGGCGTCTTCGGCCTGGACCGCGATATCGATTGGGAAGGCGGAGCGTATGGCGAGGACTCGGACTTGCGGCCGGGACTCGTCGATATCGCACTCGCCCGGTCAGCCACCGCCGTCGAGAACGCTGTGCTCGTCGGCGACACCCCGGTCGACGTCGAAGGCGGCCTCGCCACCGGCGTGCGTGTCATCGCGGTGGCGACGGGCCGCACCTCGGCAGAGGCTCTGCGGGCCGCTGGCGCACACTCCGTGCTCGCCGACCTGACCGACACGGAGGCTTTCATCAAGTTCGTGGTCGACGGTTCGTAGACGCCCGGAGTAGCGGGCTCAGCTGAGCTCTCGGCCTCCACGACCAACCGGGACGAGCTACTCCGCTTGCAAATTTTACGATGTTTGCCCATTCCGCTGGTAAGGACCTTGCGTTGCCCTGCTCGCAAGTGGGATCGTCCCTACGCCTCAACAAGATCCGAAAGCCTGAGGCTGGTGCGGGAAGTTGCCGAACCAGTCAGGCCGTCGCCAAATAGGCAATGACGTGAGAGGGAGTGGGTCATGCAGAAGCGTGCTTATAGGCGTGCCGTGACGGCCTTTGCGCTGTCCGCATCACTACTTGGAGGGGCAGCAGTCGTGGCGCCGCCAGCCAGTGCGAGTACAAGCCAAGGGGTAATCTACGGCACCGGCGTGATCACCGACGACTGGGGCGACGAAGGACCGCTGGACTACAACTCGTACGACTTCAGTAGGGCCACAGCTACCTGGCAGATCGTCCTCCACCTGGAAGGGCTTTACACGGGTTCGATCGACTGCGACTTCGGCCCCGCCACAACTGCGGCAACGAAGGCCTTTCAAAAGCGGTACGGGCTTGCGCAGGATGGCAGCGCAGGTCCCGCAACCCTGAGTGTTGCGGATAACTTCCTCTCACTGGAAAGCGACGGTGTCAACGTAGATTACAAGGGAAAGGATGCCTTTCAACGAAGGAATGGCACCTACTACATCTATAGCACCACCGGCACGTATATGACCGCCGCGTATAATTCGTCGAGCGGGTGCACACTCTGAAGTCGAGCCACACCAGCAATCCGCCAGCAAGGAAGCAGCGACCCTGAAGCCCGTTGCAGCCGCGGCTGAGCCTCGATCCACCGGCTTGGTTCCGGTGTGATCGTACCGGTGGTTCCCGGTCGGCATGGAGCAACGGTCGAAGTGCCGATCGTCGACAATCAGAGATGGATGAATCCTAGCGAGGTATGCCTTGAGTAGGTGCTTCCGTAGCGACTCCAGCGTGGTGAACGGCGAAGTCGTAGCTCCCGGCAAATGCCGTTAGTGCGGCATTCATCCAACTGAACCGTTTTCATCCTGTCCTGTAGGGGTGAAGGTGTAGGTCAGCGGGGTGGAGTGACGAGGCGAGACTCCTGGTCGTTGCGGTGGTGTTCTCTACGCACCACGCATCGTCCGAGGAGCCTTGCTTGGTCCCGTATCGTGCCACGGTCGACGTCCCGCATGAGCTGGTTGAGCATGTCTCGTGGCTCATCCATGCCCGAGGGTGTGAACGCGGCTCTCGGCGGCGGAGGCTGGGCTGCTTCAAGCAGGCTCTGCTGGCGCTGGTGCACCTGCCCAAGAACGAGACCCTGCCCCAGCTAGTGTGCTGCGCCAGAAATCCTGATGGTTAGGTACTACCCTGTTGGCATGTCGCATCGCGGGCCTTCTGCTGTGGAGATCACGCTGTCCGAGGCTGAGCGCGCTGAGTTGGTGCGCCGGACGGATTTTCCGCACCGGCGCTCGGCCGAGAAGGCCCGCATCATCCTGGCGTGTGCTGACGGTATGTCAAACGCGAGTGTGGCGCGGGTCGTCGGTGTTCAGGCCAAGACGGTCGGCAAGCGGCGTCGGGCATTCGCCGCGGAACGGATGGCCGGGCTTGAGGACGCCGGCTGGATCGGTCGGCCGAAAGCCGATCTGATCCTCGACGACGCTGAG
>NZ_JBHWJQ010000039.1:0-81698 GCF_042731435.1 Streptomyces sp. NPDC059861
CGTCGCAATCCACACCGAACCGGAAGGCCCTCACCTGTTCAAGATCCCTCAACCGAGACCTCGCTCACCCGTCCACAACCTCCCGGAACACAACACCTACGGCATCCTCCTCGCAGCGTCCGCTGCCGGCAGCAACCGCCAGGCGGCATCTCCTGCCCTCGCTCGTCAGTACTGCACCCGTGGCCAGCCGTGCGAGCCGGCCCAGACACCGGCCGTGCCCTGCTCGCCGATCACGGCCGGCACCACCGCGCCCAGACGCAGAGCGAGGCCCACCACACAGCGGTGAGCGACCGCTGGGAACAACACGACAGCCCGCACGACGTCACGTCGGCCTCGCCCCCACCGCCATGTGGACGAGCGGTCCGCATTCACCGCCGGTGGTCACATCCGGCCCGCATGCATGGCAGATCCGCCCAACGCGTTCGCGTACCACACCGCCGTGTCCGGTGGGAGGACGTGAGCGGCAGCCGGTAGCGGCGCACTCGAGAGCAGCGGCCGGCGTCCCGGCTGCACGGGCACCTCGTCGGCGGAGACGTTGACCACGCAGCGCAGAGGGCCGACGCCGAAGTCCAGGACGCGCGGGTCGGACTGTTCGTTCCACTCCAGTTCGCTGTCGGCCGGGACTGCGCGCCGGAGGCGTGTGGCCCTGCGGTAGAGGTTGAGAGTGCTGTCCGGGTCCCCTCTCTGGGCCTCGGCGGACAGCGCGGCGAAGGCGGCGGGCTGGGGCAGCCAGGGTGCGCCGGCACCGAAGCCGTACGACGGCCCTTCGCCGTTCCAGGGCAGCGGCACCCGGCAACCGTCGCGGCCCTTGCGAGCTCCTCCGGAGCGGTGGCGAACCGGGTCCTGGAGCACTCCGTCGGGCAGCTCCGCCACCTCGGGCAGACCCAACTCCTCGCCCTGGTAGAGGTATACGGCACCCGGCAGGGCCAGCAGCAGGAGCGCGGCGGTACGGGCGCGGCGACGGACCGCGTCCGGGCCGAGCGACGGTGCGGTACCCGCGGAGAGCAGCCAGGCGTCCGGGGTCGTGCCGGGCGGCAGCAACAGCCGGGAGGCATGCCGGACCACGTCGTGGTTGGACAAAACCCAGGTGGGCGCAGCGCCCGTTGCCCGGGGCAGGGCGAGCGACCGGTCGATGGTGGCGCGAAGTGCCGCCGGGTTCCAGGCTGCCTTGAGGAAGTCGAAGTTGAAGGCTTGGTGAAGTTCACCGGGCCGGGTGTAGAGCGCTCGTCGGTCCAGCGCGGCCCACGATTCGGCGACGGTGGCACGCGGCGGGGTGTAGGTGTCGACGACCTCGCGGAAGCCGCGCAGCAAGGTGTGCACGTCGTCCCGGTCCCAGAATGGGTGCCGGCCCTCCCAACCCTCACCGACGATGGAATGGTGCACCTGGTCCGGGCCCAGGTCGCGCAGCGGCTCGGCCAGGTCCTTGGCCATGCCGTGGGCGACGTCGAAGCGGAAGCCGTCGACGCCCCGGTCGAGCCAGAAGCGCAGGATCTCGTGGAACTCGGCGGTGACCTCGGGGTGGGACCAGTCGAGATCGGGCTGTTCGGGGGCGAACAGATGGAGGTACCACTGCCCGTCGGGGACGCGCTGCCAGGCCGGGCCGCCGAACACCGACCGCCAGTCGGTGGGGGGCAGCGCGCCCCCGTCACGGCCGTCGCGGAAGACGTATCGCGCACGGGCCGCGCTGCCGGGCCGCGCGGCCAGCGCCTCCTGGAACCAGCGGTGTCGCACGGAAGTGTGGTTGGGGACCAGGTCGATGATCACCCGTAGGCCGAGGTCGTGAGCGCGGGCGAGCAGGGAGTCGAAGTCGGCGAGGGTGCCGAAGAGCGGGTCGACGTCGCGGTGGTCGGCGACGTCGTATCCCGCGTCGGCCATGGGCGAGCGGTAGAACGGCGTCAGCCACACGGCGTCCGCTCCGACGTCGGCGATGTGGTCCAGGCGTGCGGTGATGCCGGGCAGGTCGCCGACACCGTCGCCGTCTCCGTCGGCGAAACTGCGGACGTAGACCTCGTAGACGACGGCGTTGCGCCACCAGGCGGAGGATTCGGGCATGACGGGTCCTTGGAAATACGAGCCGGGTCCGGCTGGAGGGAACATGGGCGACGGCGGGACGCCCCTGCTCCGGGTGCCCGCCGGGCGGATCGGGGAGTCAGGGGCGTAGTGCGGCGTACTCGTCCGGACTGAGGGTGCGGACGCCGCGGTGCTGGGCCAGAAGCAGGTGGATCCGGGCCGTCTCCTCCAGCTCTACGGCGGCTTGGATCGCGGTGCCGAGATCCGCCCCCATGGTCATCGATCCGTGCTGGGCGAGCAGGCAGGCGCGGGTGTCCGGCGACAGGCGGTCGGCGAGTGCGGCGAGCCTTTCGCTGCCGGGCGGCGCGTAGGGCAGGAGGGGGACGGCGCCGAGCCGCATCACGCTGTAGGGCGTGTAGGGCGGGAACACCGATGCGTGCTCGGCCGGTTCGAGGCAGGCCACGGCGACCGCGTGGGTGGAGTGGAGGTGCACGACGGCCCCATGGTGCGGTAGCCGCGCGTAGACCCGCAGGTGCAGCGGAGCCTCCTTGGTGGGCGGCGGCCCGGCCCGGTGCCGCCCCGAGGAGTCCAGGACGCTGATGTCCTGTGCCGTGAGAGCGCTGAGCGGGAGACCGGTCGGGGTGGTCAGGATGCCGTCCGCCGTGCGGACGCTGGCGTTACCCGAACTGCCCGGGCTCAGCCCGAGCGCGGCGAGGTCGCGACACGCTGCGGCGAGGGCGTCGGCGGTGTTGGCAGGGGTCGCGGTCACAGGACGTCCTGCGCGGTGGTGAAGAGATCCTCGGCGCCGAAGTTGCCCGACTTCAGCACCAGGTTGAGGGTGTGGCCGCCATGGGTCGCCTCGGTCCAGGACACGCCCGGGGCGATGGCGGGGCCGATGCGCAACCGGGACACTCCCAGGGCCTCGACGACAGCTCCGGAACTCTCCCCGCCGGCCACGAGGAAGCGCCGCACGCCCCGGCAGGCCAGTGCCCGGGCGCAGTCGGCGAGGGCCCGCTCTGCAGCCTGGGCGCTGCGCTCGACGCCGTAAGCCTCTTGGGCCGCGCGCACCTGCGCGTGGTCGTCGGCGGAGTACAGCAGCACGTCGCGGCCGGCGTCCAGGTGCGCGGCCGCCCAGGCCACGGCGTGGGCGACGGTGGCTTTCGGCGACCGAACGAGGTCACCGACGGACAGCAGCCGGTGCGGCAGCAGTGACCGGGCGTGGCGGATCTGCGCGACGGTGGTGTCGGAGACACTGCCGGCCAGTACGGCCAGGGGGCCGGGTGCCGAGCGAACGCGTGCGGCGGCGGCACCCGGCCGCACGGGCGGCAGGGACAACGCCAGTCCGGATCCACCGGTGATCAGTGGCAGGTCGCGGGTGAGTCGCTCGATGACCGACAGGTCGTGGCCGTCCAAGGCGTCGGTGACGACGACGCGTACTCCCTTGGACACGAGGTCGGACACGTGGTCACGCGCCGCCGTCTCGCCCGACCGCAACACGCGGTGCGGCAGCAGACCTACCCGGTACCGGGACTGCGCGCCCATCACCCGCACCAGGTCCGGGTCGGTCATCGGGGTGAGCGGGTGGTGCCGCATACCGCTTTCGCTGAGCAGGCGGTCGCCGACGAACAGATGGCCCTGGTACACGGTGCGGCCACCCGCGGGGAAGGCGGGGCACGCGATGGTCCAGGGCGCTCCGGTGGCCTCCAGAAGGGCGTCGGTGACGGGACCGATGTTGCCGCGTGCCGTGGAGTCGAAAGTGGAGCAGTACTTGAACCAGATCCGGTCGAAGCCGGCGCGCGTCAGCTTCCGGTGGGCGTCGAGACAGGCCGCGACGGCCTCCTCGGGCGGCACGGTACGGGACTTGAGGGCCACCACCACCGCATCGGCGTCCTTCGGCGGCCGGTCGTCAGGGCCGACGGTGACCACGACGCGCCGCCCGGTGGCCGCCAGGTTGCCCGCCAGGTCCGTGGCGCCGGTGAAGTCGTCCGCCACACAGCCGAGTCTGCTCATGCCCGCTCCTCGCGTGCGGTCACGCCGGCGAGCTGGGCGGCTCCACCGCGCGGCGAGGAGAGCACCGGCACGGTGATCCGCCCGGCCGAAAGCCGGTCGACGACGGTGGCCATCGAGGCCTGTGCCAGCACCAGGACGTCGTGATCGGCGGCCAGACGCAGCGCCTCCGCCGCGATCAGTTCGTCGTGCCGGTCCGGGTCGCCCGAGGTGCGCGCCTGGTAGGCGCCGGGACAGGTCGTGGTGGTGACGGTGACGTCCGTTCCGGCCCGTGCCGCGCGACGGCGGACGAGGTCCGCGGTCGGGCGCAGCGTGGAGTCGAGCGTGGCGAGTACGGCGATGCGCGGTCCACGCTGCACCGCCTGGGACGCCATCGGCTCGTCGACCCGGAGGACGGGGATGTCGACCAGGGGGCGGGCGGCTTCGGCGAAGGGACCGACCGACGAGCAGGTGACGAGGACGGCGTCCGCGCCGGCCGTCTGGGCCCCGATCACGTACGAGGAGAGGCGGGCGGCGGTGCGGGGCAGCGGGCCGAGGGCCACGGTGTCGTTGAGCAGGCTCTCGTCGACCACGTGGTAGGTGTCCACGTTGGGAGCGAGTTCCCGCACCAGCTGCTCGAAGAGGGCGGGCAGCGCGGTGACGGTGTGCAGGACGCAGACGCGGGGCCGGGCGGCGGGCATCAGACACCGGTCCTCTCGGCCTCGGCCGTGCTCCACCAGGGCCGACCGTGCGTGTCGACGATGTCGGCGAGCAGGCGCAGCCTGTCGGCGCTCGGGCCGCGGAGGGCGGCTACGGGATCCTCCGCGTCCAGGGCGTTGCTCCACAGGGCGCGTCCGGCGAGGAATCCGGAGGCCCCGGCGCGGCACGCAGCCTCGACGGCACGGGGGAAGTCGTCGGCGGCGACGCCCTGCGAGAGAACGACCCAGGGGACGTCGACGACCGCGTCGATGCGCTCGGCCTGGGCGGCGAGTTCCGCGACGGTTCCCTTGCCGCCGTCGGGGACCTGGCACTTGTAGAGCGAGGGGCTCGAAGGGGCGAGCTCTCTGGCGGCTTCCACGATGGAGTCGTTCAGGCGGAACGTTCCGGACGCCTCCTCCTGCCGGGTCGGGCGGGCGACAGGTTCCAGGACGGAGGCGAGGCCGGCGTCGCGGCACAGCCGAACGAAGCGGTGCGCCAGGGCGACGCGTCGCTCACGCCGGTCGTCGCGGCGCCAGATGACGAGGAGTTTCAGGCCGCGAACGCCCTGTGCGGCGGCGGCCTCGATGTCGGCGTCCTCGTCGAGTGACGTGTCGTGCACGGCGCCGCCGGGTGGCTGGTCCAGGGAGTCGACGGCGAGGATGGGAGCGCAGCCTCGCGGCAGGGCGCCCGCGGCGGTCACCTGGTGGTACCCGTAGTCGCGGTCGAGAAGCAACGCCGAGGCGTACGGGCCCAGTTCACGGGCGACGGCGAGTTTGAAGTCGGTGAGCCGCTGGTCGGGCACGGCCTCGCCGGGCACGTCGGCGCGCTCGGCCATCATCGTGCGCAGTGAGTCCCGCTGGTCAGCGGCGACCATGGCGAACGTGCCCGACGGGCGGGCCAGGGCGGCCGGTGCGACGGAGCCCCCGGCCAGGGTTTCAGGGTGGCGGACGGCGGTCATCGGGGTTCTCCTCGTTGGCTGTTCCGGTCACCTGTCGTGGGCGCGTTCGGCGCCGCGCACGGCAGGTGCGGTGACGTAGGGCAGGAACCGGCGCCGGTGTTCGGCGCGGTAGGCGTGGGCGGTGTCCGGCTCCGGGACGAGTTCGGTGGCGGTGGCCCGCAGGGCGGCGGGATCGTGGCCGAGTGCGGCGCCCGACCAGGCGGCAGCACCCAGCGCGGGGGCCTCGGGCTCGTGGCACACACGGGTGGGCCAGGGGCTGACGGCGGCCTTGAGGGCGGTCCACGTGTGCTGCCGGGTCGAGCCTCCCAGCAGCGTCACGAAGGCCGGGGGCCGGCCGGTGAGGGCGGCCTGGGTGTCGGTCATCCACCGCACGTGGTGCGCGGCTCCTTCGAGCAGCGCCCGGGCCAGGTGGGCGAGGCCGTGCCGAGGCCTCAGGCCGAGGATGTCGCAGTGGGCCTCCGGGTCGGGACAGGGACTCGACCGCCCGTCCGGGTAGGGCGCGAACAGCAGGCCGGTGGGGCCGTCCGGGGCCGCGGCTACGAGGCGGGCGAACGCCTCGTAGCGCTCGGTGCCGGGCCTGCCGGCCAGGCCGAGGTACTGGTCGCAGAACCACTCGACGAGCGCGCCGGAACTGCGCATCCCGGCCAGCACGATCCAGTGGGAGCCGTCCACGTGGCGGCCGAACGACATGCCCTGCCGGGCCGCGGCCGCCGCGTCCGGCGCGTCGGTGCTCACGGTGAGCACCGCTTCCGCCGTGCCCATCGAGTCGGCGACCTGCCCGGCCGTACGCACTCCCGCCGCCCAGGCTCCGACCAGGTGGTCGTGGCCGGCGACGACGACCGGCGTCCCGGCCTTCAGGCCGGTGGCGGCGGCCGCGTCGGCGGTGACACGGCCGACGGGCCGCCCGGGCCGGTGCACCGGCGGCATGTGGTCCTCCGTCAGCCCCGCCTCGGCCAGCAGGTCGGGCTGCCAGGATCCTGTGTGCGGATTCCAGGCCAGTGTGCGCTGCGCGAAGGTTGCGTCCGTGCCGAGGCTGCCCGTGAGGGCGTGCGCGACGAGGTCCACGGCTCCTGCCCAGGCCGCGGCGCCGGCCCGGACCTCGGGGTGCTCGGCGGCCAGCGCGCACCACTTGGCCAGGGGCACTTTCGCGCTGGGCAGGACGCCTGTGCGGGCGTGCAGGGCGAGCGCCCCGTGGGTGGTGCGCAACCGGTCGGCCTGGGAGGCGGGCGCGGGGTCGGACCAGGCAAGTACGGGGGTGAGCGTGCGTCCGTCCGGTGCGAGCAGCGCGCCCGCCTCGGCCATACCGGTCAGGCCGACGGCCGCGGGCGCGCGACCCGCCTGCCGCACGCAGCTGGCGAGGGTGTCCAGCGCCGCACCGAGGAGCTCACCCGCGGGGTGGGTGTGGCCGGCGGTGTCGCGGGGGGTGTCACGCTGGGCGCGGGCGACGACCGTACCGGAGAGATCGGTGAGCAGCGCCTTGCAATGGGTGCTGCCGATGTCGACGCCTGCGAGGAGTGGGGTGCTCGCGTGTCCGCTCATGACGCCTGCCCGGTGGGACGGCCTGGTGACGGCGGCGCAGCGGCGTACGGCCGCCGGTGCTCTCTGCGTTCACCGGTGCGGGCGCGGTGGTGATCACCGTCGGGCCGGCCGTACGGTCCCCCGGCCGACGGCCACCGCCTCGGTGTCCGTCGGCCGGTGTGCCGCTCGGCGAACGGCGTACGGGGACGAGGAGTTGGGACTGCTCCGGCGCGGGGCACGCACACGCGGCCCATGGAGGACGGTCGTCGGCCTGGGCTCACCGGTCCGGCTCCCCGGTGGTGAGGACGCCGGGAATGGCGCCGTCCGCCGCCGCCCGCGCGTACCAGTGGCCGCTGTCCTTGACCGTGCGGCGCTGCGTCGCACGATCGACGTGGACGAGGCCGAAGCGGGGCCAGTAACCCATGGCCCACTCGAAGTTGTCCATCAGCGACCAGTGGTAGTAGCCCTCGACCGGCGCGCCGAGGGCCAGCGCCTCGTGGACCGCCTTGAGGTGGCCGTGGAGGAACTCGATGCGGCGCCGGTCATGGACGGCGCCGTCCGCAGCAGGTTCGTTCCCGTAGATCGCGCCGTTCTCCGTCACCAGCAGGGGCACTCCGGGATAGTCGGTGTGCAGCCGCAGCAGCAGATCCCGCAGGTCGTGGGGAACGATCTCCCATCCCAGGTCGGTGCGCGGCACGCCGGGGCGGCCCTCGGCGACCCGCCACGGCCAGGGGCCGTCGCCCTGGTCGGCGCGGACGATCCGGCGGGTGTAGTAGTTGACGCCGATGAAGTCGCTGCCCGCGGCGATGGTGTCGAGGTCGCCGTCGCGGACGAAGTCGAGCGCTCCGGCGGCCTTCTCCCAGTGGCGGCGCATGTCGTCGGGGTAGCCGCGGCCATGGACGGGGTCGAGGAACCAGCGGTTGACATACCCGTCGGAGTGCCGGGCGGCCTCGCGGTCGGCGGGGTCGCCGGCGTTGTCGGGGGTGTGCGGAAACAGGCTGTAGGCGATACCGGTTCTGGTGTCGCCGCGGGCGCCGGAGCGCAGTTCTCCGGCCGCCAGGCCGTGCGCGAGCAGCAGGTGGTGCATGACGGTGACCGACGCCCTGACGTCCTTCTCACCGGGGGCGTGCAGGCCGAGCTGGTGGCCGAGCACTCCGACGATCCAGGGCTCGTTGACGGTCACCCAGTCGCGCACCCGGTCACCGAAGGCGTCCCGGCAGACGGCGGCGTACCGGGCGAAGTGCTCGGCGGTGTCGCGGTTTCGCCAGCCGCCGGACTCCTGCAGCGTCTGCGGCAGATCCCAGTGGTAGAGGGTGACGAGCGGCTCGATGCCCCGCTCCAGCAAGCAGTCGATGAAGCGGTCGTAGTGCGCGAGACCGCGCTGTTCCACATTCCCCCGCCCCTCGGGCATGATCCGGGGCCAGGCGATCGAGAAGCGGTGCGCGTTGGTGTGGAGGCGGGCCATGAGGTCGGCGTCCTCCTCGGCGCGCCGGTAGTGGTCGCAGGCGACGTCCCCGGTGTCGCCGTGCTCGACGGCGCCGGGGGAACGGCAGAAGCGGTCCCAGATGGACTCGCCCCGACCGTCTGCGTCGACGGCGCCCTCCACCTGGTACGCCGAGGTCGAGGTGCCCCAGCGGAACCCGGGCGGGAAGTGCAGCGCGCCGGTGGGGCCGGGTCGGTCGGTGCTCACAGCTCCTCCTGGAATTCGGGCAGGCCGAGGGCGTGTTCGCAGGCGTACAGCAGCACTCCGGCGGACCAGGCGTGGGAGAGCGTCAGCAGCATGCCCTTGGCCTGGAAGCAGTCGGTCTGGTAGAAGCGCTCGCTGACCATGCCTCGGTAGGCGTTGAAGTCTCCGTCGGCCCGGGCGACGAACTGCCGGAAACAGTCCAGGTTCTCGCGTGCCGAGCGCAGGTAGTAGGGGTCGCCGAGGTGGCGGGCCAGGCGGACGGTCTCGGGCAGACAGATCAAGCCGAAGGCGTGCAGGTGCTGGTTGGAGGGGGAGGCCTGGTCCGCGCCGCGGGTGCGGAAGCCGTAGCGGCCGAGCAGGGTGCGGGGATCGAAGCGGACGTCGTAGGTGTAGCGGAACGTCAGTGTCCAGTCGGCGGACCGTCGTGCCAGGTCGAGCCACCGGCCGTCGTGGTCGCCGGCCTCGTGCAGGAGGGTGTAGGCGATGACCGCGTTGTAGCCGTCCTCGGAGGTCGGGGCGAGGGAGACGTCCTCCGGCGCGCCGCACAGGAACTCGGATGTGACGTCGGCGGCGTAGGCGTGCCCGGCCCGCCGTGCCGCCTCCAGGTAGTCGGGGGCGTCGAACAGGGCGGCCGCCTCGACGAGGGCGCTGACGAAGGCGAGCCCGGCGGCACCACGGTGGTCGACGGCCCCTCCGGTGTCGGCGCGGTGAGCCGCGGCGAGGCGTCCGGCGACCGGGTCCTGCCCCCGCAGCACGGCCCCGAGGTTGGCCTTCACCGCCCGCTCCCACACGGGGTGGTCGACGCCTCGGGCCCGTTCGGCGCGCAGTGCGCGCAGAACGAAGAGGGTGGCGTCGCCGAGGGTACGGGCGTGCAGCTTGTTCGCGTCACCCGTCCAGCCCGCCGACCAGCCGCGGGCGGCCGTCCACTGACCCCAGAAGGTGCCGCCGGGCGTCAAGTGGGAGCAGATGTGGTCGAGCACGCCGGTGGCGGCGTCGGCCATGGCCACGTCACCGGTGCGGCGCGCGTGCAGCAGCAGGGCGTGCGCGTAGGGTGCGCCACTGACCCAGGAGACGTGCATGGCCTGCCGGTCGCCGCGCTCGCCCAGCGCCTCACGGTCGAAGGCGGCGGTCTCCAGCAGGACGGGCGGATCGGCGCGGTAGTGCCACCGGTGCAGGCCCTCCGCGCTCAGCGCGGCCGCCTCGCGCACACCGACCCACGCGGCGGCTTCGCCCGGCCTCGCGGTGTCGGTGTGCAGGGTGCGCAGGACGGGCGCGTAGGCGTGCGGATCGGCGTCGAGGAGGTGCAGCGTGAAGGTCAGGGTGTGCCGCTCCCCCGGTTGCCAGCGGTGCTCGGGCAGGTCGGCGGGGCGTGGCCGGTCCGAGCCGTAGTACGACACCGGCTCCTCACGGTAGGGAGCGTGCAGCCGCAGCGCCGGGTGGTTGTCGTCGACCAGGGCGAACCCGACGCCGTGCTGGCCCAGGCTGCCGTGTTCCCCGGTGGCGAGCGCGGCACCGGCGCGGCGGTCGCGGGCGAAGACGGCTGGTGTGGCGCAGCGATCGGCCCGGAACGACCAGGCCGGCGCGGTGAGGCCCGTCGGGTCGTCGTCGTCGGCCGGGGCGAAGCGCGGGAAGGGGCGGGAGGAGCCGGGCAGGCGGTTCTGCCCGTAGAACACGCCGGGCACGAGCCAGCCGGGGTCGTCGGTGGGGCCGAGCCGCACCTCGACGCGCAGGCCCGCCACGACGGGGTCCGGGGCGGCGCGGGTGACTGTGAGGATTGCCGTGTGCCGACCGTGGCCGGCGGGTTCGAGGCGCAGGTCGGCGTGGAAGCCGCCGGCGGAGCCGGTGGCATGGACGGTGCCCGCCGCGCCGGTCACCACGGAGGCGGCGGGCACGGCCAGGCAGGTGCCGTCGGCGGCGAGGAGGCCGACCACGTAGGGGAACCGTACGAGGCCGTCGTCCGCGTCACGCAGGGTGAACCCACCGTGCCCGCAGCGCGGTTGCGCGATGGCGGAGGCGAGCGAGTCAGTCGAGGAGACGGGCATCGGTGTTCCAGCCTTCGAGAAGCAGGGCGCGCCCTTCGAGAGGTGCGTCGCGCCAGGTGACGGGGAGGCGGACGGTTTCGCCCGGCAGCAGGTCGATCATGGAGTCGTCCGGTACGGCCCAGCCGGCGGCGGCGTAGGGCCGGGCGTCGGTCAGGGACAGGCCCAGTGCCGCGGGGCCTCCCCTGTGGGTCAGGCGCACGGCTGCGAGACCTGTCTCGGCCTCGGTCTCGATGCGGGCCGGCGCGAGGTCGAACAGCGGGGCCAGGTCATCGGTGGTGCTGTGGATGTAGCGGTTGGCCGCCAGCAGTCCGCCTTCGTCGTCGCGCAGCGTCAGGTCGAGCAGGAACAGGGGGCCGGGGATCTCGGAGAGGGGCACGCTCAGTTCGCCGTTGCTCTCACCGATGGCCTCGCCCTCCAGGGTCAGGGCACGGACCAGGACGGTGCTGGCCCCGCCACCGCTGCCGGTGCCCGGGTGCGTGCGCCACGCACGGGGCGTCGCGGTGAAGAGGCGGCGCCCGCCCCACGCCTGGGTGGCGAAGGACGCGCAGACGTGGTCGGGCCGGTAGGCGCGGCGCACTCCGTAATAGGCCGGCTTGGGATCGCCCCGGTGATCCACGGCGGCCGTGCACCAGGCGTTGGGGAAGGGCTCGTTGAACTGCCACGGCAGGGCACCGCTGCTGCGCGGAGCACGGCGGAGGTTGGCCTCGACGGCGTAGCGCAGTCCGTCGTACTGGAGCTGCTGGCTGGCCCGCCGCATTCCGTCCACGTCGACCGGTCGGCCACCGAACGCGGCGCGGACCAGGGGGGTGTTGTTCCACCATGCGCCGAGGTGCTCCATGACGGGGTTGTCGCGCCCGGTGGGCCACTGCCGGTCCTCGGGCACGACGTGCTGCCAGGTGCGGCGGTTGGCCATGCCCTCGACGCCGAACTCCGAGTGCAGCAGGCACGTTCCCGCGTCGTACAACTCCTGGTGGGCTCCGAGGCCCTGGTGCTCCCAGGGCCCGTGCACGTCGTGCTGTGCCTCGGGGTCGGCGCGGATCAGGTCGAGGCGGTTCAGGAAGGCGCGACCGGAGGGGGATCCGGGCAACCACGCGCGGCCGGGGTCGAGTTCGGCGACGACGCCGGCGAGGCGGGCGATCACGGGGGCGTCCGACTCCGACAGCGGGCGGGCCGTGGCGGTGTCGTGCAGTTCGTTGCCCGGACCCCACAGTGCGAGTGCGGGGTGGTGGCGCAGCGCCGGGACGATGTGCCGCGCCTCCTCCTCCATGAGCGCGAGGTAGTCCGGGTGCTCGGCGGGCACGCTGTCGATGCCGGAGCTGGACAGGCTGAACTCCTGCCACACCAGCAGGCCCAGCCGGTCACAGGCGTCGTAGAACCTCTCGCTCTCGATCAGCCCTCCGCCCCACACCCGCAGCAGGGTCACGTGTGCGTCGGCGGCGAGCGTGAGCAGGTGGTCCAGGCGCCCCGGCCGGGCGGCACCGTACAGGACGTCGTGGGGTACCCAGTTCCACCCCTTGGTGTACAGCCGGCGGCCGTTGACCTCCAGGGTGTACGGCAGGGCGTCGGCGGGCGCGCCGGGGTTGGGGCGCAGGACGACGCGGCGGAAGCCGCAGCGGCGCTCGGCCCGGCCGACGGTCTGTCCGGCCGCGTCGCGCAGGCTCACGGTGACCGTGTAAAGAGGCCTGTCGCCATGGCCGTTGGGCCACCACAGGCGTGGGGCGCGGACGGTGAGGCGTGCCGAGACCTCCTGGGCCCCTGCGGCGTGGCCCACTTCGGTCCGGGCCACGTCCCTCCCCTCGGGGTCGCGGACGGTGATGCGTACGCTGCCCGGTGTGGTGGCGTCGAGCCGGGCGGTGACGTCCACCGTGCCGTCGGGGCCGTTGTCGGCCAGGCCGGCTCCGACAGTGGTGCCGGCCAGGCGAACCGGTCCGGCGATCTCCAGTCGCACCGGCTTCCACACCCCCTGGTGGACCATCCGCGGGCAGAAATCCCAGCCGTAACCCATCCGGGACTTGTGGGTGCGGACCCGGTCGGTGCGGCCCACCTGCGGCTCGCCGGGCGGCGCTGCGTGCACGGCGACGGCGAGCAGCACGCTGCCCCCACCGCTGGGCACCCGGTCCGTGAGGTCACATGTGAAAGGCGTGTACATCCCGACGTGGTGGGCCACCTCCGCGCCGTCGACCAGGACGGTCGCCTCGTGATCGATTCCGTCGCAGTGCAGCAGGACCCGCTGCCCGGGCCCGAGCGGCGGCACGGTCAGCGTGCGCCGGTAGAGCCAGGTGCGCTGCGGCACCCATTCACTGAGCAGGCTGTCGGTGCCCCGGTACGGGTCCGGTACGACGCCGGCCTCCCGCAGGTCGTCGAGGACGGACCCGGGTACCCGGGCGGGCAGCCACCCGGGTTCCCCGCCGGGCCGGCCGGGTCCGCACAGCCAGCGCCAGGTGTCGCCGAGGCAGCCGCGCAGTTCCCAGCCGTCTGTGAGGAGCTGCACGTCAGGCGTCCTCGGGCGTGCGTGGGTGGTCCGGGGTGAGCTCCAGCAGATCGGTCTCGGTCACCGGCAGTTCCGGATCGCGCGGTACGCGGAACGTCCTGATCTCGTGACGGCCGAACTCGGCCTCGATGACGCGGTCGCCGAGCATGGGCAGAGCGATGCGCGCACCTGCCGGCCGTCCCTGGGACTCGTAGGCCCGCACGACGAGGTCTCCCGAGCCGTCCTCGGCGCCCTTGACGACGGTGACGACGACGGGGCCCGCTGCGTCGTCGACGTTGGCCCGCACCTGCGCCAGCGGGCCGCTGTGGAAGGTCTCCAGAAGGGCGAAGGCGGGCTGGTTGAGTTCGGCGGCGCGGCGCGCGGGGTCGGCGACACGCCAGTCGGCACCGTGCGGCAGGAGCAGGTAGCGGAACTCCTGCCGGCCCTGGTCCAGGTACTCGTAGACGCCGTCGTCGTCGAGGACGCGCGGCTCGTGCCAGGCGTAGACCGGGCTGCGCAGGGCTGTCATCCCGATCTCGGCACCGCGCACGTCGTGTCCGTGCTTGCTGTCGTTGACCACGGTCAGTCCGGCCCGCGCGCCACCCGGCAGTGTGCCGGTGACGTCGACCCACGCCTGAGTGGGCTCCTCGGTGCCGTCGGGGCTGCGCTCCAAGTGTCCGTAGGGAATCTCGTGGGTGGCGGTGACGTCGGTGAGTGCGGTGGGGAAGCGCAGCTTGAGCAGCTTCAGCCGTTCGTGCCAGTCGACGACGGTGCGGACTTCGACGTGGCGCGCGCCGGCGGACAGGACGAGCTCCTCCGCCATCTCCGAGCGGCCGTAGGTGCTCTCGACGCGCAGGACCGCGCGGACGGGGCCGGACTCGACCAGGCGGCAGCGGCCGGTCGTGAAGTGGCCGATGACCCTGTCGTAGGAGTGGATGCGATGGCCCCAGGTGTCGCTGGGGTCGTCGACGACCACGGCATGGGCGCCTGGGCCCTTGGGCATCAACTCGGCGCCGGTCTCCTTGTCCACCAGGGAGCTCAGCCAGCCGGTGGCCGGGTCGACCTCGATCCGCAGGTGCTCGTTCTCCAAGCTGCTGTCGGTGGCGGTGACGGGCCCCTGGCTGCCTCGCTCCGCGCCGTTCACGAGGTGATAGACGCGGTGGCCGAGCGGCGGGACGCTCGCGCGGAACGCGAGGCGCCCGCGGTTGCCGACCATGGTCGCCTCCGACCGGGTCAGCTGGACAGGCACGGGTGCGCCGGTGTCGTCGGTCAGCCGGACGGCTGCGGCCTGGCCGAACTCGACCTCCACATCGCCGTCGAGGGTCCAGGGGTGCGGGTTGAAGACGACCAGGGGCGTCGTGTCCTCGCGCAACGGGATGTCGATGCGGCGGGCCACGGCCTGCACGGCCCTGTTGAACACGTCGGCCGCGATCGAGCGGGCCCGGCCGTACTCGTCGCGGGCGTCGTCGTAGGCGGAGCGGACGGAGGTTCCCGCCAGGATGTCGTGGAACTGGTTGAACAGCACCAGCTTCCAGGCCTCGGTGAGCTGGTCGCCGGGGTACTGCTCGCCGGTGACGACGGAGGCCACGGACGCCCACTTCTCGGCACGCTGCAGTTCGTTCTCGGCGCGGCGGTTCCAGGCCTTCACCCCCGAGTGCGCCGAGTAGCAGCCGGGTCCGTGATGCTGGAGCTCCCCGGTGTGCACGGGGACGTCGTCGCGGTCGCTTATGCGGGAGAAGAACGCCTCGGGGTGGCTCAGGCGCAGGGTGGGCAGGCCGCCGAGGGAGTCCAGGCGCCGGATGGAGTCGAGGTTGGCCTTGGTGGGTCCGCCACCGTGGTTGCCCACGCCGTAGAAGACCATGAGTTCGGGTTCGTCCGGCGGCATCAGCGCAAGCGACTTGTCGAGGTGGTTGCCGATGTCGGTGCCTGGTGTGCCGTACTCGTTGGGCAACCGGTAGGCGGTGACGCGGGAGCCGTCGGGGGATTCCCAGTGGAAGAACTGGCCCGGCAGAACCTGCTCGTGGGGACCGGGCCGCAGGAAGACGTAGCCGTCCATACCGGATTTGCGCAGGAGCTGCGGGATGGTCGCGTTGTGCCCGAAGGGGTCGAGGTTGCTGCCGATCGTCGCGGCCCGCCCGAACTTCTCCAGCAGGTAGCGCTGCCCGTACAGCGCCTGGCGGACGAAGGACTCACCGGCGGGGATGTTGCAGTCCGGCTCGATCCACCAGCCGCCGATGACCTGCCAGCGCCCCTCGGCCACACGTTTCGCGATGGTCGCGAACAGCTCGGGGTCGTGCTGTTCGATCCACTCCAGGTACATCACGGAGTCGCAGGTGAAGACGAAGTCGGGGTATTCCTCCATGCGGTCGACGGCGGACTGGAAGGTGGCGCGTATCTCCTGCAGGCCCTCGGGTTTGCGCCACAGCCATACGGGGTCGATGTGCGCGTTGCCGACGAGGTGCAGCAGCCGGTCGCGGGAGGCGGGACGGGGCGTGCTCATACGGCGGCGGTCTCCTGTCGGTCGTCGTGCGGTGCGGTCGTCGTGTCGTCGCCGGCACCGCGCTCCCCGGCGGCCCAGGCGTCGACGTGCTCGCTGAGCAGGTGCAGGAGGGTGAGGTGCGTCTCCTGGATGCGCGCGGTGGCGGTGGCCGGCGCGACCAGGGTGAGGTCGGCGTGCTCGGCGGCAGGCATGCCCTCCTCCGTCCCGCCGGCGAACAGGACGGTCACGGCTCCGCAGGAACGCGCCTGCTGCAGTCCGCGGACGACGTTGCCGGAGCGGCCCGAGGTGCTGAAGGCGATCACCATGTCCTCGGGCGTGGCGAGCGCCTGGATCTGGCGGGCGAAGACCTCGTCGAACGAGTAGTCGTTTGCGATGCACGACACGACCGTGGGGTCGGTCACCAGTGAGACGGCGGGCAGCGGACGGCGCTCGCGCAGGAAACGTCCGATGAGCTCACCAGCGAGGTGCTGGGCGTCGGCGGCGCTGCCGCCGTTGCCGAAGGTGTAGAGGCGGCCGCCGCGGCGGTAGACCTCGATGAGCCGGTCGCCCACGGCGCGCAGCGCGGGCAGGAGGGCGTGCAGCCCTGCGACGGCGGCGAGGTGGTCGGCGAGCTGGTCGGCCGGGGTGAGGGCCCCGCCTGGGCGGGCGATGGGGGTGGACATGTGTCTCCAGGGATGACAGCGGTGTGCGGTGGTCGGTCGGCCCGCCATGACATTCGGGCACGGGCGCAGGGAGGGGGCGGTGGGGGGGACGTGGGCGGTGTACGGGAGGGGGAAGAGCGGTGGGTGCGCCGTGGCCGGGGCGCGGGTGACCGCGAGTTTGCGGAAGTCATCCGCCTTGCCGGGGCTCGGTCGTCCGGCCCGTGACGGGAGGAGCGCGAAGTATCCGGAGTAACCGATCAGTTGAGCTCCCCCTCGTCCGAAACGTGAGGTACGTCGACTGTGCCGGCCAGTCGTTCGAAGGCGATGGCGGCGGCGCCGAGCACGCCGGCCCGGTCGCCGTTCGCGGCGGGGACAACGCGGACCGCCCGCGCCGCCGGGCGCATCGCGAGGCTGGCGACCGCGCTGCGTACGGGTGCCAGGAGTTGCTCACCGGCCCGGGTGACTCCGCCGCCCAGGACGACGACCTCGGGCTCGTAGAGGTTGACGATGGAGGTCACACCCTGCCCCAGCAGCGCGGTGGCCTCGTCCCACAGCCGGGCGGCCAGCGGATCGCCCGCGCGGGCCTCGCGGGCCACGTCGGCGGCCGTGGCGTCCTGCGGCAACGAGGTGTACTCCCCCCGCCCGACGGCCTCCCGGGCCAGTTCGCCCAGGGACGTGCCGGAGGCGTACGCCTCCAGGCACCCGGTCCGGCCGCAGCCGCGGCAGGGCCGGCCCTCGGAGCGGACGGTGATGTGGCCGGGTTCGCCGCCGTTGCCGGCCGCCCCGCGGTAGGTGCGTCCGTCGACGACGAACCCGCCGCCGATCCCCGTCGAGACCGTGAGATAGGCGAGGTGCCGGGTACCGCGGCCGGCACCGAAGCGCCACTCCCCCGCGGCGCCGGCCGTGCCGTCGTTGTCCAGGACGGCGGGCAGTCCGTAAGTGCTCTCGGCGAGCCGGGTGATGGGAACGTCGACCCACCCCGGCAGGTGTGGCGGGCACAGCACAACGCCCCGCGCGGAGTCCAGCGGGCCGCCGCAGCCGATGCCGCACCCCAGCAGCCGCGCCGGCGCGTCACCCGGCTCCACGCCTGCCTGATCGAGCGCATGCTTCCCCAGGTCGAACAGGCGCGCGAGCGATGCCTCCGGTCCCCCTGAGATGTCGGTGGGACAGGTCACGAACGACCGCACCTCGCCGTTCCCTCGCACGACTCCAGCGGCCAGCTTGGTGCCTCCGACATCCAGCGCGAGCACGGCATCGCGGGCACGGTTGTGTGGGGGGTGGGTCATTGTTTCCTCATCCCTTGCTTCCGGTCGTCGCCACGCCCTCGGTGAAGTGCCGCTGGCAGACGAGGAAGGCGATGATCATGGGCAGGGTGACGACGAGGGACGCCGCGCAGACGATCTCCCAGCGCATCTCGCCACCGGCGCCGAACTGGTCCAGCACCGCCTTGAGTCCACGGGGCACGGTGTACAGGGCGGGGTCGCGAAGGTAGATCAGGGGGCGCACGAGGTCCGTCCAGGCGGCCTGGACCTCGAAGATGAAGGTGACGACGAGCGCCGGCCGGCACAGGGGAACAGCGATCCGCCAGAACAGCGTCCAGTAACTGGCGCCGTCGACGCGCGCCGCCTCGAAAAGTTCGCGGGGCAGCCCGAGGAAGAACTGCCGCAGCAGGAAGATGTAGAAGGCGCTCCCGAACAGGTTGGGTGCCCACAGGGGTACCTGACTGCTGGCCAGGTGGAGCCAGTTCCACACCAAGTACTGGGGCACCATGGTGACCGCTGCCGGCAGCATCATCGTGCCGATCACCACGGCGAACAGGGCGTTGCGGCCGGGGAAGCGGAAGTAGGCGAATCCGAAGGCCACCAGTGCGCTGCTCACGGTGACGGTGACAGCGGCGGCGAGGGTGACCGCGACGCTGTTGCCGACCCAGGTGAGCAACGGCACCGCGTCCCAGATGGCGACGTAGTTCTGCCACTGCCACACATGCGGCACCAGCGCGTTGTCGAAGACATCCGTGGAAGGCTTGACGGAGGCGCTGAGCAACCAGAGGAACGGGTAGAGGAACGTCACCGTGGCGGCGGCCAGACCGAGCCCGCGCAGGATGCGGCTGAGAGGCCTGGCTCCGGCCCGGGACGTGAGAGTTCCCTCTCCCGCGTGACCGGGCAGCTTTCGGTTCCGGTCGTCCCGGTGTGCGCGGCGAGCAGCCGCCTCGGTCGCGGAGAGCTGTGTCACCGCTCCTCCCCTTCGTAGTAGACGAACCGCTTGCTGACCCTGGCCTGGATGAGCGTGATGGCGACGATCACGAGGAACAGCAGCCATGCGAGGGCGGAGGCGTAGCCCATGTGGAGATACTGGAAGGCCTGCTGGAAGAGGTAGACGACGTAGAACAACGCGGCGTCGTTGCTGTACGTCTGGGAGTTGGCGCTGCCGAAGAAGGCGGTGTACGCCTCGGTGAAGGTCTGCAGCGACGCGATGGTGTTGACGATGAGGGTGAAGAAGAGGGTCCCGGAGATCTGCGGCACGGTCACATGGCGGAAACGGTTCCACCGGCCCACTCCGTCGAGCTCGGCCGCCTCGTACAGCTCACGTGGCACGCTGCGCAGCGCGGCGAAGTAGATGATCACCGTCGACCCGACCGACCAGAGGCTCGTCAGCACCAGGCCCGGTTTCACCCACTGGCCGTCCGTCGTCCAGCTGGGACCGGTGACACCCACCCAGCCCAGCACCTCGTTGATCAGTCCGACGTTGCCGTTGAACAGCAGCAGGAAGAGGATGCCGATGGCCACGGGCGGGGTCATCACCGGCAGGTAGAAGATGGTGCGGAAGACGCCCGAGGCGCGGCCGGCCTTCATCAGCAGCATCGCGAGCACGAGGGCCAGCGCCATCTGCAAAGGCACGCGCAGCGCGGTGAACACCAGCGTGTTGGTGAGGGACTTGGCCACCGAGGGGTCGGCGAAGAGCTGCTGGTAGTTGGCGGTGCCCACGCCGTGCGTGGTGCCGATGCCGTCGTAGTCGGTGAACGACAGAACCAGGCTGGCGATCATCGGGCCGGCGGTGAAGACGAGGAAGCCGAAGACCCAAGGGGACAGGAAGCCGTATGCGGCCCAGGTCTCACGGCGGCGCCGGCGCTTCACGGCGGCGCCGTCCGCGACGGCACGCGGTGCGGGAGTGTTGGTCGTCATGGGGGTGCTCACCTGCCCTCGTTGGCGATGTCGAGGGCGCTCTGGGCCTGCCGCTGAGCCTGGTCGAGCGCCTGCCGCGGGCTCTGCTCACCCGAGAGCACCCGGTTGACCGCGTTCTGCCAGGCGTTCTTGAACTCCGTGCCCGCGGCGTTGGAAGGCACGGCGAAGCCCTGCCGGGAGATGTCGAAGAGGGTGCGGGTGGCCTTGTCGAACGCCGCGTTTCCGGTGGGCTTCCAGATGTCGTGCTCGATGATGCGGTCGGCCCGCAGGTTGCCCGTGACGTCGCCGGTGTAGGCATGACCGGCGTCCCGCACCTCCTTGGCCTTGGTCTTCGCCGCGTGCACCCAGGTGCTGGTCGCCGTCATGGTCTTGATGAACGTGCAGGCCTCGTCGAGGTGGCGGGTGCCCTGGGGGATGGCCCATCCGAAGCCGGACGTCCAGTTCAGCGTCTTTCCTCGGCGATCCTCGAACACGCCGGTCGCGAGGGCCACGTCCGGGGAGGAGCCGGCGAGGACGTCGACGTACCAGTCCTCCATCGGCATCGCCCCGATCTGGTCCGTGGCGAACTGGTTCTCGGCACCGAACTGGTCGAACGAGTCGCGCAAGGACTTGAATCGGCCCCAGCCGCCCTGGGCGTTGATCAGGCCGACGGTGTAGGTCAGCGCCTCAACGACCTTCGGGTCGCTCAGTTGCGCGGTGCGTCCGTCGGGGCTGATGAGGTCGGCGCCGTTGGCCTTCGCCCATAGGGGGAGGAATTCGGGGATCTTCGGATCGAAGCCGATGCGGGTCAGCTTCTTCCCGTCCGACTTCTTCAGCCGCTCGGTGAGGCTGCGCAGCGCCTCCCAGTTCCCGGTGTTCACGTCGGACGCCTGCATGCCGTTCTGTTTGACCACGTTGTCACCGATGAGCAGGAGGCGGCTGTTGTACGAGTCGGGCAGTGCGTAGACCGTCCCGTCGAGCGATCCCTCGGCGAGAGCCGTCTTGTTGAACAGGCCGAGGTCGATCCGCTCCTTCTTGATGCAGTCGGTCAGGGGCACCAGCGCTCCGCGGGCGGCGTAGCCTCCGATCAGGGTCCGGTCCATGTGCACGGCGTCGGGCGGATCGCCCGCGGCGACGGCCGACAGGAACTGCTGCTCGTCGAACTGCCCTTCGTTGACCTGGATGTGCAGACCCTTCAGAGCGGCTCGCGCCGTGTCCATACGGTCCGCGGCCAGGGCATCGTCCATGCCGTACCCCAGGGTGGTGAAGGTCGTCGACGCGGTGTCCGCGAGACTCACGCCACCGCACCCCGTGAGGACGGCGAGCGCCGCGGTCACGGAGACGAGCGCGAGAGTGCGGTGTGCGGTGCGGTGATGTGCTGCCACCATCGGCTCTCCTTTGAGGAAGCTGGCTACACGGGAGATCGAAGGGCTGACGCGACAGCAGGCGGGTCAGACGGCTCCAGGTGTGTGGCATCGATCCCACATGAGAACGTAACCACACCCCCTCCGTGCGTCAACGGGTCTGCGGGGACTCATGGAGTCGAAGTGCGCATCGTTATCTCGGGTCAGCGGTCGGCCCGTTGGGCGCAACGGAGGCAGCCGGAGCCGAACGTCACGCCGAGCCAGGTCCGGCAGAGCACCCCGCACAGCGGCACGCATGCCGGCGAGCGGGCCCTGTCGGAACGTGGGAGTCGTCCTCATGACCTCGCACGAAGCCCTCGACCTCTTTTCATGACGTTGCGTCGATCGAGTGTCGGCGCGGCCGGCGCGTGCCGCCCACACAGGGTCGCGCCCGGCGGCCCGTCAGCCGTGTGGACGCCGCGCGGGCGTTGAGGTACCGCGGCGCAGTTCGGGCGCGGTCTCAGTGCGCAGGTGCGGAGGTCGAGTCTCGGACCACCAATTCCGGCTGGAGCACATGAGAGGCGCTGCGGCCGCCGCCCCCGCGGCGCACCCGTTCGAGCAGCAGTCCGGCAGCACGCTCCCCCATGGCGAACACCGGTTGGCGCACCGCCGTCACAGCGGGGCTCACCATGCGCATCCAGGGCAGGTCGTCGAAAGAGACCACGGAGCACTGCTCCGGCACGCGGACGGCCCGCCTCTTCAGCTCCAGCCACACCAGTTCCGCCACTACATTGTTGGCGGCGAAGACAGCCGTCAGGGGAGGCTGCGAGTCAAGGAACCTGGCCACTTCCTCACGCGCTGGACGGTCGGTCTGCCCCAGGTCGAGGACGTACCGGCGCTGAGCGGTCAGTCCGGCCGCGCGCAGAGCCCCCCGATATCCCTTGAGCCGGTCGCGCCCCGTGTCCCAGAACGTCTCGTCAATCACCACGCCGACGGCCCGGTGTCCGAGGGCGAGGAGGTGGTCGACGGCTGCCCGGGCACCCGCCTCACTGTCGATGCTCACCACGTCGCAGCCGCGCACGCCCGAGCGGCGGTCGACCTCCGTCACCGGCATGCCGTGTTCCACGAGCAGTTCGGTGGCTTCCCGGCCGACGGGAGCGAGGAGAACTCCGTCGGCCCGCATCGCGAGAAAAGCCCGGGCGGCGTCAACGGCCCGCTCCGCGCTGCCGTGGTCGTCGACCAGCACCACCTGGTAGCCCTCGGCCGACAGGGTGTGTTCCACCCCGGCTGCCAGTTCCGCGTAGAACTGGTTGCGTAGGTCGGACACCAGGAGGCCGATCACTCCACTGGCCCGGCCCTTCAGAGTCCGGGCGGACACGTCCGGCACGTATCCGAGGCGGTCGGCCGCCGCCTGCACCCGCTCCCTGATGTGCTCCGCGACGTAACCGCTCCCGCTCAGGGCCCGGGAGGCCGTGGAGCGCGAGGTCTGTGCCGACTCGGCGACGTCGCGCAGAGTCACCCGCGTCCGCTTGCCCCGCTCCGGCCCGCCGCCTGCCATGGCCCCCCGCCTTTCTCCCTGTCACCGGGACGCGCACGCCACCGGCTCCACAGCTCACGCAGCGCAGCGTAGTCGAGTTCCTCCAACGGTTCGCCGGTGCGGTCCAGGTGGGTGGAGACGTACAGGGCGGGCACACCGAGTCGGTCCTTGACGCGTGTGTAGGCACGCCACTGCTCCCGGTCCGGCGCACACCAGTCGTCGGTGTCGATCAGTGTGTCCGGACACGCCGCGGCGGCCACGGCGGCGCGCATCCGCATCTGCGGTACCACAGGCGCCCACGGATCGGGATCGTCCAGGCGGAGCATGTCGTTGAGGCGGACCATGTCCGTCACGTCGGCGAACGCGGGGTGCGGTGTGTGCGTCACGACCAGCGCGTCGGGCCTGGTCCGCTTGGCGGACCTGTGGAGGACCGCGAGGTACTGGTGCAGCAACGCGATCCCCCACCGGCCTGGTTGGGCGGTCAGGCTTTCGCCTGTCGGCGTGTCGGCGGTGAAGTCCACCTTGAGTCCGTCGGCGTTCAGGCCGTCCGGGTCGAGAATGTGCCGGACGTTCTCCGCGAGCAGCGCTCGCGCGTCAGGGCGACCGGGGTCCAGGGTCACGGGACGGCCGTCGGATGTGCGCACGCACCATTCGTCCGGAACGCCCTCCGTGGACCAGGCCTTCCACCACAGCAGCACCCGCCTGCCCCGCGCGTGCTGCCGCTCGATCCAGCCGCGCAGGTCGGGCCAGCGTTCCTCGTCGGGCTCCCACGAGCCGTAGCTGCGCTGCCACTTGTCGTCCACGACGACCGTCCCCGGGTCCAGTCCGTGCTCACGCAGATGCTCGAGGTGGGCGTCGTACTCCGCCTGCGTGCTCAGGTCGGGGGCCGGCACACCGGTGACACGGGCCCTGGCCATCTGGGCCCCCCATCCGCAGAACATCGGCTCGCTCCACCACAGCGGACGTTCCTCAGGGCCCTGGTACGGCGCGGCGGCCCAGCCGTGCCCCTCCAACCAGCGCCGGTGGGCGTGCAATCCCGCGTAGGGGTCGGTGTGCCCCGGCGAGACCAGGACGGCCGGAGTGCGGTACCGCCCGTCGACCTCGGTGTGTCCCTCGTACTCCAGTCGTAGGTGGAAGCCGCCGTCGGAAGGCACGTAGTGCAGTTGAGTGAACGTCAGGTCGCTCACGTCGGCGCCGACCGACAGGGTCCACCACGGCAGGGGGCCGCGCGCTCGCGCCGGATCGGTGTCATCGGGGAATCGGTTCTCCGAGAGGGCCAGGCAGAGCGGAGCGGGGGTGAAGAACCAGTGCCCGCGCCCGGGCCGAGCGTCACCCACCGCGCCGATGACCGCGCTCTCCCCCGCCCCGCGCAGCAGGCGCCTGGGCGGGCCGGGGTTGGGGCTGAACAGAGTGGAGAACGCGTGGCCGCTGGGCCGCAGTCCTCCCCCGCGGCCGCCGAACGCGGCACGTACCGCGAGGCACAGCACGTCGCGCAACACGCCTCGGCCCTGGACCTCCCAGCTGATCTCCGGTCCTTCGTCTGTGCACACGACGCGGGTCAGCGCCTCCCGCCAAACCGTGCTACGGCGCGGAACGACCAGCACCGGGCGGTCGTCCTCGGTGTGCCATGCGACAGGCCCCGTCTCCAGCGTCTCGTCCGTGCCGTCCGTGCGGTCGAGCGCGCCCGCCAACTGGAGCTCGACCGGGTGACCGCCGCCGACGGCGTGCACGTACGCCGTCTGGCCGTGCGCAGCCAGGGTCATCCGCCAACGCGCGGCCCTGATCGTGACCGTGCCGTCCTTGCGGCACACCACCTCGGGCACGGTTGACTCGGCCCCCTTCTCGCCCGCGGCACTGGTCATCGCACACTCACCAGAGCCTCGGCCTGCTGACCCAGGGCCACCTGACCGACCGACATGTCGACGCCCACACGCTGCCGCTCCGTGCTCCGCTCGTCCGCCGGTATCCGCACGGCGAACGTCTCCGTCACCGACTCCCCGGCACCGGCCTTCACTTCACGGAACGGCGGCTCGGCACTCCAGCCCCGGGGCAGCACAGGGACGAGCCGGACAACCTCGGCATGCGGCAGGGGGTTGCGGGCCTCCACGGTGACCCGCAGCGTGTCGCCCGGCGCGCGTACGGAGCGGTAGGGCGTGAGGCGGGCACCCAGGCCCTCGGCCTCCAGGTCGAAACCGGCGGGAAGAAGCTCGCGGTGCAGCCGTGCCAAGCGCTCCCCCTCCGACGCCAGCATGTCCAGGTAGGCCTCGGTGACCTCGTGGGGCGGCCAGTGCCCGCTGATCAGCACATCTGGCCGCAGCCGCCGGTAGAGGTCGGCGCTGCGGGCGAAGTCGTCGATGCGGAAGCGGTTGCGGTACTGGTAGTTGAGGATCTCGACCTCACCGCGTACCGGATCCCACGCGGTGTTCTGCTGGTCGCCGCTCGCCACGATGCGGCGTCCGTCGACGTCCATGGAGTACGCGGAGGCGTACAGGGTGTGCCCGGGGAGGTCGTGGACACCGATCTCGTACTCGCGCCAGCGGAATGCCCCCTCGCGGGGCAGGACGCGATCGACCGGGATCGGCTCGTACCACAAGCAGGGCAGATCCCAGTCGGTGGGCACGGACAGGACCTCGGCAATGTGCGCGGGCGACCAGACTTCGGTTCCGTGCACCGCGCGGAGCAGGTTGAACCCGGCGACGTGGTCGTCGTGGTAGTGCGTGGGCAGCGCGACCTCCACCCGGTCGACGCCGTACTGACGCCGCAGCGCTTCGACGGAGGCGAGCAGGGGCCGCCGTGCGGAACGGTCGTGTCCGCCGGGCAGCCCGGTGGTGAGGTCGTAGCCGAAGTCCAGCAGGAGCGCGCCGCCCTGATCCGACAGCAGGGCGTAGGACTGCGCCACGCTCGTGGTGTTACGCAGCAGATGGGGTGTAACGGGTTCCCACGGCCGCTCCAGCAGCGCTTCCGGATCCCAGGGCGTACGGCGCCGGGAGTCGATCAGTTCGCGCAGCAGGGGCGTCAGACGTGCCACGGCCCCCTCCGGGTCCGTGACCGGCTCACCGTGTGAGGGCAGCAGGAGATCCACCCGCTCACGCAACAGCAGGGCGCAGGACAGGACGGTCGCGGCGACTCCCTCCAGGCCGGCGTTCGGGTGGAAGCCCGTGTAGGCCCACTGGGTGGCGGCCAGGGACCACACGCGGCCGTCGCCGTGTATCAGGTCGCCGGTGAACGCCAGCCTGCGGCCGCAGGTTTCGACGAGGTATCCGACCGAGCCGGGGGTGTGACCCGGGAGCGGCAGCGTGGTGATGTCGAAGGCGCCGAAGCGCCGGGTGCGGTACTCGGGCACCGTCCCGGTGACGGGCACCTGCCACAGCAGTGAGAACCGGTCCTGTCGGACGTCGTAGTCGTTGTCCAGTGGCCTCGTCCGCCAGTGCTCGTCGACGTCGTCGATGAGGTGACGCTCCGTCGGCGGCACCCAGATGCCGATCCCGCGGGCCGACGCGAGCGCCAGGCCTTGGACCTGATCCCGGTGGTGGTGGGTCACGAGGATGTCGGTGACCCGGGCGACGCCGACCTCGACCAGGTGGTCCAGCACCCTCCCGGAACCGAAGTCGACCAGCACTGCCTCGTCGCCGTGCCGCAGGAGGTAGACGTGACAGGTGTCCTCCCAGCGAAAGACGTCATGACCCACCTGAGTCCAGCCCACGTCCAGCACTCCCTCTCTCCCGTGGCGACTGACCGGCGGCATGGGAACGATGCCAGATGGGAACGATGCCAGGCGCCGCACACGACGTCAATGGAGTCGCCCTGAGCGGAAGTCACCTGCGCCAGACGCCCTTTCGGGACCAATGGGCGCTCCAGCAGCCATGCCACCGAGTCACCCGACGCCCCCACGCACCACCTTCGATCCCCCGAGCTCCCGGAGACCCCGGGCAAGCAGCCGGCGAACTCCCTGGCCGACGCGCAGCGCAGTAGCGCTGCCGGAAGGCTGCCGTGTCGCCCCGGAGTGGGACGTGGCCTTCGAGGATGTCCGACGGATGGACCCGTTCGCCGGTGCGCTGACCACTGTCATGATCACGGCGGCGCAGACCTACGGCTGAACCGCGGAGCGATGTGGGTCGGACCAAGTGAAGGACCTCCCGGGCGGGCGTGGCGTTTGAGGCATCGGACGATTTCGCGTCGCGTCTTGCCCTCATTGACGCGGCGTTCGCAGTAGTCCTGGGTGCGCGCGGGTGGACGCGCACGCGAGTCTGCACGATTGGCCGTCGCCGGTGTCGATGTCGCCGGCCGTGCTCGATTCCACGGCGACCG
Organism: Streptomyces sp. NPDC059861; assembly: GCF_042731435.1. Classification (NCBI taxonomy): domain Bacteria; kingdom Bacillati; phylum Actinomycetota; class Actinomycetes; order Kitasatosporales; family Streptomycetaceae; genus Streptomyces; species Streptomyces sp. NPDC059861. Next base: position 26,861 of record NZ_JBHWJQ010000039.1, read on the forward strand.
GCACCGCAGGGCTGGTGCCCACGTTCCGGGACCCCTGTTGCAGGCACTGACTCCATACGGCTCTCGGACTCGGACGTCTCGGACCCCTCAGACGTCCGGTGGCCCGCCGACTGGACGGTCACGGCAGACGGCCCTCTTGGCCTCATCCCCTCGAACCCGTGGCCAGGGGGCCGTCGCCACGCGGCGCAGCCGTGCCCGCGCCCCGCCACAACCTGCTCGCCATGAGGCATCCGGTGCGGGTGCCCCGCTCCCTCGGAGAGAGGAGAGCACACAGGCAATGGATCACGCCGTCCCGCTTTCCGGGTACCGTCAGGGTATGAGTCACCCACACCCCGAACTGAAAGCCGCCCCACCCCTTCCCGAAGGAGGGCTGCGGGTCATCGCCCTGGGCGGCCTGGGTGAGATCGGCCGCAACATGACCGTCTTCGAGCACGCCGGCAAGCTGCTCATCGTCGACTGCGGGGTGCTGTTCCCCGAGGAGACCCAGCCCGGCGTGGACGTGATCCTGCCGGACTTCACCTCGATCCGGGACCGGCTGGACGACGTCGTGGCCGTGGTACTCACCCACGGCCACGAGGACCACATCGGCGGCGTGCCGTACCTGCTGCGCGAGCGGTCGGACATTCCCGTCGTCGGCTCCAAGCTGACGCTGGCGTTCCTGGAGGCCAAGCTCAAGGAACACGGGATCCGGCCGCGCACGGTGCGGGTGCGAGAGGGCGACCGGCGCGGCTTCGGGCCCTTCGACTGCCAGTTCGTGGCGGTCAACCACTCCATCCCGGACAGCCTCGCGGTCGCGATCCGCACCAGCGCCGGGATGGTGCTGCACACCGGCGACTTCAAGATGGACCAGTTCCCTCTCGACGACCGCATCACCGATCTGCGCGCCTTCGCCCGCCTCGGCGAGGAGGGCGTGGACCTGTTCCTCACCGATTCCACCAACGCCGAAGTGCCCGGCTTCACCACCTCCGAGCGTGAGCTGAACCCCGCGATCGAGCAGGTGATGCGCACCGCGCCGCGCCGGGTCATCGTCTCCAGCTTCGCCAGTCATGTGCACCGCATCCAGCAGGTCCTGGACGCCGCCCACCAGCACGGCCGCAAGGTCGCCTTCGTAGGCCGGTCGATGGTCCGCAACATGGGCATCGCCCGTGACCTGGGCTATCTGAAGGTCCCGTCCGGTCTGGTCGTGAGCACGAAGGAGCTGGAGAAGCTCCCGGACCACAAGATCACTCTGGTGTGCACCGGCTCCCAGGGCGAACCGATGGCCGCTCTGTCACGGATGGCCAACCGCGACCACATGATCCGTATCGGCAAGGGCGACACCGTCCTGCTCGCCAGCTCCCTCATCCCCGGCAACGAGAACGCCATCTACCGGGTGATCAACGGACTTACCCGGTGGGGCGCCCACGTGGTCCACAAGGGCAACGCCAAGGTGCACGTCTCCGGACACGCCAGCGCCGGCGAACTCGTCTACTGCTACAACATCGTCAAACCCCGCAACGTCATGCCCGTGCACGGCGAATGGCGCCACCTGCGGGCCAACGGTGACCTCGCCATCCGTACCGGTGTCGACCCCGACCGGGTCGTCATCGCCGAGGACGGCGTCGTCGTCGACCTCGTCGACGGGCGCGCGTCCATCACCGGCAAGGTCCCCGCCGGCAACGTCTACGTGGACGGCATGGAAGTCGGCGGCGCCACCGAAGCGTCCCTCAAGGACCGCCTCACCCTCGCCGCTGAAGGCGTGGTCACGGTGGTGGCGATCGTCGACGCGGACACCGGCGCCCTCGCCGAGGCCCCCGACTTCCTGGCCCGGGGCTTCGTCCACGACGACACCACCTTCGAGCCGGTCATCCCCGTCATCGAGAAGACCCTGGCCACCGCGGCGGAGGAAGGAGTCGGGGACGCGCGCCAACTCGAACAACTCGTCGCCCGCGCCGTGGCGAACTGGGCGTTCCGCACCCACCGCCGCAAGCCCCTCATCATCCCCGTCATCATCGACGCCTGAGCCACAGCCCGGCAGCACGGTCCCCGGTTCCAGTCGTGGCCCAGCGTGCATCGAGGTCGGGCACGGGAGTCAGCAGCCACCCCCAGGGGGCCGGGGTGGCAACGCACTCCACATGATGAGTCATCGATGGCCTCGGCGAGCCGCGCCTGCATCTCCGCGGATCCCCGGTCGCTGATCGAGAGGCTGTCGCGCCACCGCCCCCGGGCGGCAGGCCCGATGCAGGGCCGCCGCGTAGGCGCGCAGCCTGTCATGCTCGAAGGTATGGGCGAGGCCGGAGTCGATCACGGTGCCGAAACGCCCTTCGTAGCCCGTGAGGTCGAGGGCGTCGGCGACTTCGAAGACGGCGCCGAGTCCGCGTGCGGCGGCCTTGTCCCGGGCGAGGGTGATCGCCCTCGGGGACAGGTCCGGCCCCGTCACCGCGTAGCCCTTGCCCGCCAGGTGGAGGGCGTCCTCACCGGTGCCGCAGCCCGCGTCGAGCACCGTGGCGCGGAGGAGCCCCGCTACCTCCACGGCGACAGGCGGGTTGGGGCGCCCCGATGTCCCACGGCGGGCGCTTGCCGAACGGGCTCTCCCAGCGGTGGACGGCTACGAGAGCGTTCTGCGGGACCGCGTCACCGATCGGGCCCTGGCCCCCACCGGCACGGTCACCGCCGCCCGGACCCGGACGGACACCACCCCGCAGCAGTTCCGCTCGACCAGGCTCTCCTGACACCGCCGACGCGGTCCTGCACGTCCGCGACGGCGCCGCCGTCACCCGGTCGGGGGACGTCCTGCGCACCCCCGCCGGTGCCGGGAGGGAGCACTGACAGCGACGGGAAGGGTGCAGACATCGGCCGTCACATGGAAGTGCCCGCCCGGCCGCACGGTTTCCGTGAAGCCGCCGGTGGTTCGCCGTACTAGGGCTCCCCTGGACTCTCCCACTGTCCCCTGACCACCCCGTCCGCGTCCGGTACGACGGCGCACCGGTCGCCCAGCACCGCATCGGCCAGCATCAGGGAGAAACCCTCATCCGTGACCTCGGAGAGCGTGTCGGCGCCACCCGGGTAGTTCTGGTGAGCCAGTTCGCCGGGCAGCAGCGGGGCCACGAAAGCGGTGAAGTCGTCCTCCAGCAGCTCCGCTCTGGGGTTCAGCTCCGGCTCGGTGGCCACGAAGACCAGCGAGCGAGGCCACAGCAGTCGGGCCACTTCGGCTGTGTTCTCCGGCGTCACGCGGAACCATCTGCACCCGTGAGCGCCGTACGCCCAGCGCTCGCAGACGAGGGTCAGGCGCTCGGAGTCCTCCGCCACCCTCACCCAGAAACCCTCGTCCGCGACGGCGTCGACGGGGTTCGAGACCTCTATGGGTTCAGGCGCCGTGTCTCGCCACCGGAACGTCACGCCCTCGCCATGGAGGCCCGCCAGATCGGCGGCCACCTCTGATGTGGTGTAGAGGTGTACCGCTCCGTCCCATCCCGACTCGATCTGAAGCCGCCCGGGTGCGGTGAGCTGACAGTACGGCCCGTGCCCGGCTGCCATTCCCTCGGCGAGACCGATCGCTCGCGGCGGCCGGACCTCTACACCGTTGCGCAGGCCGCGGTGCTCTTCGGGAAGGGGCTCACTCACCAGTAGCCCGCCCACCTCCAGGAGGTCGGCGCCGCTCTTCTCCAGCACGGCTCCGAGCACCTGGCGAAGCTCCGCCGCGTACGCGCTCCAGGCAGCGGCTTCCGCCAGATCCACTCGCACGCGCTCGCTGCGGGCGCTGATGATCAGCTCCTTGCCCATTTCACCAGCCACTTGAGACCTCGCGGCTCTCCGTTCGGCCCGATGTCTAATTTGTACGTTCCGTCTCGGGCCGAGTCCTTGGTCGACTGGAAGGGATCCCGGAAACCGGCACCCTTGAACACGGCCTCCTTATTGTGTCCTGTCCGGTCGAAGGTGATGTACCGGGGCTGGCCTGCCCCCGCCTTCTTGTTCTCCCAGATCGCGGTCTGGCCTGCCGACGCCTTCCAGGAAGTGCTGGAGCCTGAGTCGTTGGGCGTGGTGCATCGGTCGAGCGCGGTGTCGTACGACTGAAGTCCTGGCGGATCCTCCGCAGGGCCCGGTGCAGCCCGAATCGAATGTCGTCAAGTGCCGCCGCAGTCCTCACCTTGGAGCGGCAGCGCTGAAAGGGCGCAATGGCTCGATCCGGGAACACGGCTACGGCATGAAGATCATCGCGGCACCGCCGAACAGGTCGACCACGAAGCACCACTCCGCCCACGCCCGAGGCACGACCACCTTGGCGCGGTGGTGGGCGAAGTCCCAGGCAGCGTGACCGAGCCAACCGGCCGCCAGGACGTACCAGCCGAGGCCGTGATCCACCGCGAGCGCCACCATGGCCAGGACACCGAAGCCGAGCAACCCTGCCGTCTGGAGCATGAGCACGCCTGGTCTGCGGAGCTCCCCGCGCAACGCCCCGAAGATCAGGTAACAAACTGTCATGACGACGAGGAGCCACGCCAGGAACTCAAGGGCCGGGAGGCCGTCCGCGAACGTGGCGACCACCAACGCGAGCGCGAACCACGTGGGCCAGCGGCGCTTGAGCGTGGTCACGAAGCCGAAGGTGGCGGTCCCTGAATTGTCCCGGCGGGCCGTGGCCGATGCCTTGTCGTCCTGAGCGGAGCCGATCTTCACGTGTCCTCCCGAAGCGATGGTGTCGGTCATTGCTCCACTGTTGGTCCGGCCGGTTCCACGAGAAGCCGGCGCCTCATCAGGCGTCTGGAACCTTGGGGTGCCGGTCCCTTTGGCATAGGGTCGCCGTGTGGACGAACGCTTAATCGTGATCGTCGGCTACGACACGGCCGAGCTGCTGGACATCGCCTGCGTGACCACGAGCCTGGCCATGGCGAATCGGATCCGTGACCCAGCCCTCCCCTACCGCGTCAGTGTGGCCAGTCCGGGTGGCAACCCCATAACTTGTGGCTCGGGCCTGACGTTGCAGAGTCAGCAGCCCCTTGAGCGACTCACCGGTCCGCTCGACACGTTGATCGTCTCGGGCGGCCTGGGACACGAGCGGGCGGCCGCTGACCCGCGGCTCATCGGCCACGTCCGCCGCCTGGCCAAGGAAAGCCGACGCGTGGCCTCGGTGTGTACCGGGGCCAGCATCCTGGCCGCCACCGGACTGCTGAATGGTCGCCGCGCCACCACGCATTGGCGGTACGCATCCCAGCTCGCCGCACAACACCCAGCGGTCACCGTGGATTCCAGCCCCATCTACATACGCGACGGGGACGTTTACACGGCGGCCGGCATCACCAGCGCACTGGATCTCACCCTCGCCTTCATCGAAGATGATCACGGCGCCGAGCTGGCGCGCCAGGTGGCGCGGGACCTGGTCACCTACCTGCAACGACCCGGAAACCAGGCACAGATGAGCCTGTTCACCGCCGCCCCGGCACCCAAGAACGACGTGGTCCGACAGCTCATCGAGCACATTACGAGCCATCTGGACCACGACTTGAACGCGGCCGCGTTGGCGGCCCGCGCGGGCGTGACCCCGCGCCACCTCAACCGGCTGTTCCTGGAACACCTCGGGCAGCCGCCGGTCCGGTTCGTACGCCAGGCCCGCACCGAGGCTGCCGCTCACCTGCTCGCGTCCACCACGCTTCCGCTGGCAGGCGTGGCCACGCGGTGCGGGTTCGGTTCGACCGAGGCGCTGCGCCAGGCTTTCACCAGCCGATACGGGATCTCACCGTCGCGCTACCGGGCAACACAGACCGGGCACTGCGCCAAGTAGGGCCCCTTCGACCGTCTCCGGAATCGGCCCGGTGGGTGATCATCGACGTCCTCACCGCAGCCGACATCAAGTGCTGGGGAGACAAGGCTTGTCGAGGCGCAGGCGGCGCGGTCCGCACCCCCCGCTGGGGACGGTGGGAGACCTTTCCACTGATCAGAAGGCCGTGAACCGGTCCCACGCGAAGATCCGCGCACTCGTCGAGCAGGTTGTGGCCACGCTCAAGTCCTGGCGGCTCATCAGGAAGCTTCGAGGCTCGACCAGCGGGATCACCACCTTGGTCGAAGCCGTCCTCACCCTCCATCTGGCCAGCTCAGACCGATGACGGCAAAGCCCTCGCTGACAGCGGGTACTGCGGATCGTCTCCGCGCGGAGGGGCACTGGCTGGTGGCTCGTCCGATGCAGCCAGCCGGCCCCTCACCCTTCGGTCGTCCGTTGAAGCCTCTTGAGGAGACCTCCGCCGGCAGTTGGCACATCGTGGTGGCGGGCGGTTTCTGCCGACCCGGTCAACCCGCGACCGAGCAGTCCAGGATCCGCCCGTCCACCGTTCCCACGACCAGCCGCTGTTGCTCTGCCCGGTACGCGGCGGACACCGGCGTGACCGGGTGGCCGTGCGCGCGCAGGGTGTGCCGGGCTCGGACCTCGCCCGTCGCCGTGTCCAGGGTCTCCACCTCACCGGTGAGATACACGACGTACACCCTCCGCTCGTCGCCGTCGAGATCCGCGAGCGGCTTGTCGGTGCCGTACGCCCAGCGTGCCTCTCCGTCCGGCAGGCGGCGGCTCACGACGTACGTGCCCTGGCGGGCTTCCCCGTAGGTGGCGCCCTGTTCGTACGACCGGCCCGCGTGGACGAGGGTGTGTGTCAGCTCGACGGCGGGGCCGTACCAGGGCTGGAGTGCGGACGCCGGGTCCCAGCGCAGGGGGAAGAGGGCGCGCACAGTGGCGGGGCCGTGGGCGCCTGGAGGATCGATCGCGTGGATCCACGGCGCGTCGTCGTCCGGGCCGGGGCCGTCCACATACAGCAGACGGGCGCTGTGTCTGACACGCAGCGCCGGGGAGTTGGAGCGGCTGGGGGCGAGGCCGATGCGTTCCGCCTCCTGGCGCGTGGGGTCGAGAAGCAGCGCGGCGTGTCCGTCGCGCCCTTGCGGGCGCAGGGCGAGCCAGCCTTCGTCCGTGGCGCACAGTGCGGGGATCGACGGCACGTCCACGCAGTCCATCGCACCGCCGTCCGCCGTCGATATCCGCCGAACAGTGGTCGCGCGGTCAACCGGGCGACCGGTCACCTCGTCACGCCGGTAGCCCCGGTACGTCACCCACGCCGACCCGTCGTCCGGGGCCGCCTCGACCCGGACGCTCCCCTCTCCGTCCGCAGGAAGAGCCCACCCCAGCGCGCCCGACGGATCCCAGCATTCGAGGTCCGTGTGCCGGCCGGTGGCGAGCACCCGGCCGTCGGCCAGCACCGCCAGGTCCCGCACCTCCGCCCGCCGCCGCCACCTGCCCTGCGTCAGCCGCGCGAGGGTGTTCTCCACACGCGGATCGTGAAGGAGCCCGCTCTCGACCATCGGATGGCGTGTGTCGTCGGGGTCGACCAGACCGGCCGGAGCAGACAGCCAGTCGTCCACCGCGACGGCCAGCTCGAAGCCCTTGCGGAAGCCGCCGTCCTTGTCCTCGGGGGAGAGCAGCATCGCGAGCCTGCCGTCCTCGAGCCAGCGCAGGTGGCGCACTTGGCGGCTCTTGCTCAGCAGGTTCGTCACGCGCCCGGTCTCCAGGTGCAGCAGGAGCAGCTGTCCCTGAAAGTCCCAAGAGCCGTCGTAGCGGCCGGTGCCGACGGCGACGAGCGGCAGCTCGGGGTGAGGCTCGATGGCGCACACGGAGTAGCGGGAGGCAACGACGTGACGCGGACGGAGAGTGCCGGCGTCGTACACGCCGATCCGGTAGCCGAGCCAGTGGCCCGTACCGCGCCACATGACGTGCCCTAGGTCACCGGCCGCGATGACACAGCCGTGACGCCCGTCGGTCACCGCCCACACGGGCCGGCCGATCTCGGCGAACGGTTGGTCCCCGAGTATCCGGCAGACGCTCAGCTCATCCCGCACGACAATCCCCCCCAGGTGGCGCACAGTCTGCCAGGCCCAACGCTTTCCTGCGGTCTTCCTGGGGAAGCGGCTCATCCATGTACGTGATCGGGAACGGATCCACGAGGCACGCGTGCCGAGGCGAGCCAGATCGCAGACTGACGTTTCGGCCCTTGTACGCCTGCTCGTCGAAGCCGTGCGGGCGGCCGCCTCGGGAGCCTCGGCGGAGCCGGGCGGCGACCTGGTCGGCGCGCTCGAGCAGTGTGGCGGAGACACGGTGGCGACGGCACCAGGCCCGGATCGCCCGGGAGGAAGACGCCTTGTCCGCCAGGACCCCGCTCGGTCGGGTGCTCGGCCGACCGTGGCCGGTGCGGGGGGCACGGATGAACGTCCCACCAGCCGTCGGGCAGGTCGCCGCGCAGAGCGCCGTCGTGGCTGTGACGCCACAGGGCGCCGGGGCCGGCGACGGCGTTGAAGAGCAGGTTGGTCGGGGTGACCGCCGGGCTCGACAGCAGGGTCTGCCTGGAGTCGGCGACCACGGAGGCGGAGCCGAGTTCCTCTCCGGCCCGCCGCTGGGCGGCGGGCCGGAACGACATCACCGCCAGCGAGAGGGCAGCGAGGACCATGCCTCTTCACGCCGGGGCACCGGTCCGGCACTTGCACGGCGTGGCCAGACGATTCCTAGACGACGTCGAATTCGTTGCCTTCCGGGTCCTGCAGCAGGACGGCGTAATGCCCCATGTCCGGCTCATCCGTGATCCGAAGCACGCTGGCGCCGGCTTTGATCAGTCTTTCCACCGTGGTGGTGACCCGCTGCGTGCGGACCGCCAGCGGGACGTCGCGCCCGCCGCCGACCTTCAGGTCCAGGTGTATCCGGTTCTTCATGGCTTTGGGTTCCGGAACCTGCTGGAACCACACCCGGGGCCCTCGTCCTGCGGGACCCACGATCGACTCCGGTATGTCGCCCGCCCCTGCCGGCAACTCTTCCTCGGGCACCCCCATGGCTGCCCAGTACTCCCGCCACGTGGCATGGCCGCCCGGTGGAGGTTCGGGTACGTATCCCAGAGCCTCACTCCAGAACGCCACCAGCCTCTGCGGGTCGGCACAGTCGATCGTCAGTTGCAGCGTCATCTCCATGACCAGAGCCTGACAGACACGTCTGACATTCATGCCGGACCGACCCCGCAGGCGGGAGAGGCACCCTTTCGAAGTACGCCCTGGTTGAGCGCCTGGACTTCGCGAACGTCGGTGGTGAAGTCGGTTGTGCTGACGTCGGTGAGCTGTCCGCCGGCCGCTGCTCCTCCGACGATCTGCCAGTCGATCGTACAGGTGCCCGTGGCGGTCCCCTGGACTGAGTCGCCGCCGGCCAGCCGGTGACGGCCTTCGAGGAGGTCATGGCCGCATTCCAGAATCCGGATCCCGCGAAGGGGACCCGGCAGGCCAAGAACCCTTCCCGCGGACGTTGTTGCTGATCGCACCCAGAGCAGGATCGGGCCGCCGGCAGCGGACGCGCCGGCGGATGATCAGGTGCCCATCACCCGGTACATGCCGATCGAGTCGTGGACGGCGGTGTCGGCGAAGCCGAACGTCTCGTAGAGGAAGCGGGCGGGGCCGTCCGCGATCAGGGAGACGTAGGTGGTGGCGGGCGCCCGGTGTTCCAGTTCCTCCGTGAGCGCGGCCATGATGCGCCTGCCCAGGCCACGTCCTTGGTGGGCGGGGTGGACGCAGATGTCGACGATCTGGAACGCGGTACCGCCGTCACCGATGATCCTCCCCATGCCGATGGGCTCCCCCTTGTGGTGGAGGACCACCCCGTACCAGGTGTGGGGCAGGGCGATCGCGACCGCCTCCGGGCCTTGTCCGAAAGGCCGGCATCGGTGCGCAGACGGCGGTAGACCTCGGCGGAGGGCACGCCCACGCTCAACTCGTAGGGGTCGTCCAAACTGTCCGCCTCCGTTCGTGCGTCGTGTGCGGTGAGGACTGCCGTGAGGCTCGACTGCTGGTCGCAGACGCGTTGCGATGTTCATCCAGTACCTCCGTGAGCATGTCCAACGCGTCAGGCCCGCCCGACCGCTGTGGGTGGCATAGCTGCGATGGGGCCTGAAGGGTGCACGGGTCGTCGGCCTTGTCCGCGCCGCGGCTGCGGAGATGCTGAGCATGGCCCGACCCCCTTGGGCCAGGGCTTACTCGTGCTTGGCGGGGATCAGCCACAGGGCGATGACGCCGGAGAACGCGGCCAGGCCGGCGGCGACGAGGAACGCGTCCTCGAAACCGGCAGCGGTCCGGACACCGGTGCGGACAGCGATGCTCGTGGCGGCGGCGCTGGAGACGGCCGCCGCACCGGCCGCGGCACCGAACTCGTGGAAGGTGCTGACGATGCCCGACGTCACACCGGCGTCGTGGGGGGCGACACCGGCCAACGCGGTGGCAGAGGCGACCACGAACAGAGCGCCCAGACCCGCAGCGGCCACGCTCACGCCGGTGACCATCGCGGCGGTTCCCGACCCAAGCACCGGAACGAGAAACCCGGCGGCTGCCACAGCCAGGGATGTGACAGCCAGCAGTCGTGCCCCCAGACGGCCGATCACGCGGCCGGCAGCTGCGGCGGCGGCCATGGTCAGCAGCGCCACCGGCAGGAACAGCACGCCGGTCTTCAGGGCACCGTGGCCCTGGCGGTTCTGGAGATAGAACGAACCGAGGAAGAAGGCCCCCACCATCAGCGCCGTGGTGACGGCGATGACGAAGGTGCCCGCCACCACCGGGCGCCGACCCAGCAGCCGAAGGTCGATCAGCGGTGCCGCCGTCCGGCGTTGCCGGACGGCGAAACCTGCGTAGAGGGCTGCCGCAGTGGCGGCCAGGGCCACCGTGACGAGGTCGAGCCAGCCGTGGTCACCGGCACGGATCAGGGCGTAGATGAGGGCGCCGGTCGCCGCGGCGACCAGGACGGCCCCGGGTATGTCGAGGGAGCCGGTGCCCGCGCGGGGGAGGCTCGGCAGGATCCGGGCGAGCGAGACGAGGACGATCAGACCGACGGGGACGTTGACGAAGAAGACCCAGGCCCAGCCCGGACCCGCCGTGATCAGCCCGCCCAGCAGCACGCCGAGCGCGGCTCCCCCGCCACCGAGCGCCGACCAGATACCCAGCGCGCGGTTGCGCTCCTCGCCGTCGAACAGCCGCACCACCACCGACAGCGCAGCAGGCGACAGCATCGCGGCACCCGCCCCCTGCGCGATCCGGGCGGTGAGCAGCAGCGGGGCGCCGGTGGCCAGTCCGGCGGCCAGTGACGCGGCGGTGAACACGGCGAGCCCGGCCAGGACGACGCGCTTCGGGCCGAACAGGTCCGCGGCCCGGCCGCCGAGCAGCATCAGGCTCCCGAACGTGAGGGCGTAGCCGCTGACCACCCAGGTCAGCGACGCGCGGCCCAGGCCGAGTTCGTCACCCATGTCAGGCAGTGCGATCGCGACCACGGTGATGTCGAGGATCAGCATCAGCTGGGCCAGCCCGAGCAGTCCCAGGGACGTCCAGCGCAGCGGATGCGGCGCATCCGATGCGCGTGTGGTGGTGGTTTCCGCGTCACTCATGACGCTCCCCCTCATCGATAAGTCGTACAACGTTGTTCAGGTTATACACCCCAAGGGTGTAAGCCAAACAGTCCTGTACGACTTACTGGGGTACGGTTGGCTCATGGGCAGCAAGAACTCCCCGGCCACCAAGCGCGCCGACGCTCTGCGCAGCATCGAAGCGATCGTGCATGCCGCGGCCGAATGCCTCGGACAGAACCCCGAGGCGAGCCTGAGCGAGATCGCGCGGGCCGCAGGCGTGGGCCGGGTGACTCTGTATGCGCACTTCGCCTCGCGGGCGGAGGTCGTCGACGCGGCGATGAGCCGCGCCATCGACCGGGGCAACGAAGTACTGGACACGGTCGACCTCACCGGCGACCCCCAGCACGCCCTTGCCCGGTACATCGAAGCGGGCTGGCCCCTGGTGGACCAGGCACGGGCGCTGCTCGCCGCCGCACAACGCGAACTTCCCGCCGGACGCATCCGCGAACTGCACGCCGCGCCCGCCGCCCGGGTCGAGACGCTGGTCGCCCGCGGCCGCGCCGAAGGCGCCTTCCGCAGCGACCTGCCGATCGTCTGGATGGTCAATGTCCTGCACGCGCTCATGCACAGCGCGGCAGAGGAGATCCGCGCCGGCCGCCTCACCTCCGACCACGCCGCCGACCACATCACGGCGACAGCCCTCGCCGCCTTCACCCCGCCAGGCAGACCAGTACCCGGCGGTGGCAGCGGGACGTAACACCAACGGCCTCGCGAAGAGCTCCAGAAGTTGCTCCCGGAGTCTGTTGCCGTGGCAGGTGCGGTCGTCCACGAGATCGGTTCGGCGCCTGACCAGTATCTTCAGGTCGACGGCTATCTCGTCGCCGGACCGCAGAGCGCTTCGAGGTCCTTGCGCGCATCCGGGCCTGGCCGGCGATGACGAAGACGTCCTCGGCATCGGCCGTGCCCTGACCCCGTATGCGGCTGACGTCCGGTGAACGGCAAACCCGGTGAAGCAGACCATCGGCTGGCCGTGGCCCAGCAGCAGGCCAATGAGCAGGACACCCCGCCGTGGCTGACATCCACCGCCCACAACGCGTCCCCCGAGAGCGCCCGTACGTCGCCGACCAGCTCCAGCAGCGCAGACTCGTCGTCCAGGATCCTCCGCGACGACATGCGCCTGCCTTACACGTCGATCACCACGCAGTGGTGGTGCTCCTTGCCGATGTCCACCCCGGCTTAAGGTCCCGGGCACTGTCACCCGCGCCAGCCCGTCGCCTGGAAGCAGCCCAGCAGGCGACCTCGCCGACGTTGTCCTGCACAGCGATCAAGTCGCGGATCACGATCAGCGGTCGAGCCGTCGGGGGGTCCTGGCGGCCAGGTCATCTGAGCCGTCCGACAGCGGCAAGCTCAAAGCCATACCCGGAACCTCCGAAGCCCGACGATCCAGCGGATGACCGCCTCAGGCCCACGCTCGAAAGGACAGGGCAAGCTCCGTCATCCCTTGATGGCACCCACGGGGTCCGGTGACGCCCGTGGGCGAGCCCACCCGCCAGGCTCGCCCAGCCCGACCGCCAGACCGACCACGGCAGGTCACCGGCCGCGAAGAGAGCCATCAGCTGAGGGCGGCCTGGGAACCCGCGCCGTGCCGGACTCCCCGATGGCTTCGTCATGGTCTGTCTGGGACGTTCTCGCTGGTCACAGCGTCCGACCGGAGGCTCGCACACCCGCACCCGCACGGTGCCCGCCGACGCCCGGCGAACCCGTAGTGCCTCGCCTGCAGTCGTCCGAGCGGCGTCCCAACGCGCGTTCCCGAAGGCTCCTGTTTCAAGCCGCCCCCATACTCCTCACCCTCGCCACTCGCAAGCTTTGAGGGCGCGGCACTGTCACAGAACAGACCCCTGTCCGGTCAATCAGGCGAAAAGGGTAAATAGACCCCTCATTCCGTCCCGTCCGCCTATCTCCCAGCCTCCCTAGGATCAGCAGCTTGATGACCATGACCAGCACTTGCCGGACGACGTTCGGTAAGCCGATGAACCCGACCGAAGTGACGGACACGGCGTTCGCACTCATCGACGAGCAGGGGGTGGTGGTCGCGTGGACGCAGGCGGCCGAGCAACTGGTCGGGTACTCCGCCGGCGACGTGGTGGGGCGGTCCGCCACACTCGTCCTGCCGTGCTTCGGGAAAGTGCCGACCATGTCGGCCTTCGTCGAGCAGTGCCGTGTCCGGAACGGCTGGCCGGGCTCCTCGGCGGTGCGCCACCGGGACGGCCGCATGCTCCGCGTCAGCCTGCGGATGTCCATGGTGCGAGGGCAGGACGGAGCAGTGCGGTGGCTGGCGAGCACCACCGACCTCGGCGTGTCGTTGGGGGAAGCGACGAGCGGATCGGTGCTGGGGGCGGTTCTTGCCCGTGCGCCGATCGGCGTCTCCGTCCGTGACCTGCAGTTGCGCTGCGTCTGGACGAACGACGTGATGGAGAGCCACGACGGCACTTCCACCGACCGGCGGCTGGGCCGTCGGGTCCGTGATGCGTGGCCCGGTACCGGGGCCGCAACCACCGAGGCGATGATGCGGCAGGTGCTCCAGGGCGGGACCACGAAGGTCCACGAGTACCGGACGTGGCTGCCGACCCGCTCGGGCCAGGAACATCCGGTCGCGGTTTCGTTCTCGTGCCTCCAAGGCGCCGACGGCCGCGCGCTGGGGGTATGCGTCCTCAGCGTCGACATTGCCGAGAGCCGACGGGTGCGCGAGCGCCTGGCCGTCCTCGGCGAGGCCGGCACGCGCCTGGGCAGCACCTTGGATGTGATGCAGATCGGCCAGGAACTGGCCGATCTGGCCGTGCCCCTGTTCGCCGACTTCGTGGCGGTGGACCTCGAGCAGTCGGTCCCGTTCGGCAAAGGGCCCCCGATTCACATCGGCGCGCTGGGCGAGCGCCTCCCCGTTCTCCGACGCGCCGGTCTGGCCTCGATCCACCCAGGGGTCCCGGAATCCGCGTGGGGACGCGGTGATGCCGTTCCCAGGCCGCCTGACGCACCCTGTTTCGGGGCCCTGCGCACCGGAAGGTCCTATCTGGAGCCGATCATGGACACCGCTACGGGCTCCTGGATCGACCAGGAACCGGCACTGGCGGAGAAGATCCGTGAGAACGGCATGCACTCCCTGATGCTCGTACCCATCCGCTCGCGGCGCGTCCTGCTGGGCACGGCGCTGTTCGTCCGCACCGAGAATTGCATGCCGTTCCAGGAGGACGATCTACTCCTGGCCGAGGAACTCGTCGGCCGCGCCGCGGTGTCGTTGGACAACGCGCGCCAGTACACGCGCGAGCAGACCGCGGCCCTCGCACTCCAGCGCAACCTGCTTCCCCGCCGTCTCAGGGGAGGCCTGGCGGTCGAGGCGGCCTCCCGCTACCTCCCCGCCGATATCGACCGTGGCGTCGGGGGCGACTGGTTCGACGTGATCCCGCTGTCCGGCGCCCGGGTGGCACTCGTCGTCGGCGACGTCGTCGGACACGGTCTGGACGCCGCCGCGGCCATGGGCAGCCTCCGCACCACCGTACGCACGCTCGCGCACATGGAGCTGCCCCCCGACGAACTGCTGGCCCGCCTCGACGACACGGTCGAGCGACTGGCGGAAGAGGACACCGATGACTCGGACCAGGCTGCCACCGTGGTGGGTGCCACCTGTCTGTATGCCGTCTACGACCCGGTCACCCGCAAGTGCAGCATGGCAACAGCCGGACATCTCCCGCCGGCGATCGTCGACCCGCAGGGCCGGGTGAATTTCCCCGACCTTCCCACCGGTGCCCCACTCGGAATCGGACTAGGGGTCCCGTTCGAGGCTGTGGAGCTGGAACTGCCCGAGGGAAGTCTCATCGCCCTCTACACCGACGGCCTGGTCGAGACCCGTGAGGACGACATCGAAGAGGGAATGCACCGTCTGGCCGCCACCCTCGAGCAACGGGACCTCCCCCTGGAGGAACTCTGTACCCGTGCGACGGAGCCCGCCAAGGGGCAGGCGGCCTGCGACGACGCCAGCCTGCTCCTGGTCCGCACCCGCGCACTGACGTCGGCCCACGTCGCCTCCTGGACGCTGACCCGTGACGAGACCACGGTCGGCCGCGCCCGGAACCTGGCTGCCGGGCAGCTGGCCGAATGGGGCCTGGAAGGGCTCGAGGACCCCATGAAGCTGATCGTCAGCGAACTGGTCACCAACGCCGTCCGCTACAGCCCCGGCCCGATCGATCTGCGCCTGATCCGGCATCAGGCCCTGACCTGCGAAGTGTCGGACACGGACGGCTGCTTGCCGCGTCCGCGTCAGGCCGGCACCGTCGCCGAGAACGGCCGCGGCCTCCATCTGGTCTCCCAGCTGTCCCGCCGATGGGGCACCCGCCCGACACCGGTCGGCAAGGTCGTCTGGGCCGAGAAAGAGCTGGACGCCCGCGTCTGAGGCGCGATCGTCCGCCGTGCGCAACGGGGCGTCGGTGCGCCACCAACTGGCCGACGCAGGAGGCGAAGTCCGCGATCGTGCGCGAGCCGCGACGCGCGCGCCGGCTACTGACGGGCCGAGGCCATAGCGTCGGCGAGCTTGCGTTGCGCGTGGTCATCCATGGAGAAGGACGCGCTTTCGTAGGAGATTGAACCCGGCGCGGCCGAACATCGGGCTGTCGGGCGTGACCGCCTTCCGTCGGTTCACCGAATGGAGCGAGGCACGTGTGTGGGCCAAGCTCCACCGAGGCTCCGGCGGCCTACCTCTTCAGGTGGGACATGAGTACGCGCATGTCGTTGATCATTGCTGTTTGGTGCGTGGACACGTCCGGGGCTTCCGGGGCCTCACCCACCGGCCCGTCCGTGTCTTCGCCGAGGTAGCTGACCACGGCCGAGAGCCCGAGGGACAGGACGGCACCGCCGTCCCGTACCCGCAGTTCCGTACTGCTGAGATCCGAGGTGATCAGGTACGCCCCGTCCCCGATGTCGGCGACGGCCTTCACCTCCTCCTCCGCGACGACCTCGAGGCCCGTGACCCGCCTCTCCGCGTCGAACTCGATGCCGGGATCAGTCCTTTTGTGCAGTGTGACGTTGACACTGACGGTGTAGTCGACGAACCAACCTCCCCCAGCGCCCGACGTCTCCATGTCAGGGCGCAGGTGGATGGAGCACTGGACGTGGTCGAGGGCAGGATCCTCCGACAGCCCGGAGGACATGACGCTGGTGCTGTCCATGGGCGCGATCTCCGCGCCCATGGAGGGCAGTTGCACGGTTCGGCAGGCTTGCTGGGTGAGCTGGTACCCGCGTGTCTCGGGCTCCGGCACACCGAACCCCAGACGGAACACCGCCAACGACCACACCGCAGATGCCACCAGCGTGCCACCGACGGCCCACAGCCACGGCTTTCGTGGGCTTCCTCGCTCCCCCGGCTCACCACCGAGGTCACCACCGTGGTCACCGACTACTCGATACGCCCCGAAAGGAGGGGCGCCTTCTACCATTTCCGGCTCGGAAATCACGGCGTCTCTCACGTGCTCCTGCATGCGTCTTGACCAGGAACTGTCCCACCCTGCCAAGCGGAGCGGTCATCAGTTCGGGCGAAGCTTATGCGATGGAACGACACTCTGAAGCCCACTCGACGGACAGACGCATTCGGTGCCGGGCCTCGTCGTCGATCTGCCGTACTGAGTCTGCCCCTCGATCAGGTCAGAATCTTGAGGAGCTCTTTGTCCAGAGGGCCGGATGACGCCAGGTTCCGCCCTGTGTGGAGGTTGCGGTCCGCGACGGGGTAGGGCTGCCAGGCGGGGTCCCGCGAATACTGAGTGGGCAGCTCTTTCAACTCGTCTTCCAGCAGCCACCTGACCTTGTCGGCGAAATCGACGCCTGCCTCCTCTTCGCTGCAGAATCACGTCAAGCGGAAGTCGGCGAAGGGCTTGTCGCCGTTCGCGCGGAGACGACGGCTCAAAATCACACCCGGATTCCTGATCGAGATGTCAGGCGGCGGTTGTGACGGGCGGAACGGGGTCGTAGCACCGTCCGTCGCAGGAGGGCCCACAGGACGTTGACCCGTCGGCGGGCGAGCGCGAGCACGGCGTGGACATGCCGTTCGCCTTCGGCGCCCATGCGGTCGTAGAAGCGGCGAGCCTCGTCGCAGCAGCGGGTGTTGAGCAACGCGGAGGTGTAGAAGACGCATTGGAGGCGGCGACTGTAACGCTTGGGCCGGTGCAGGTTGCCGCTGATCTTGCCCGAGTCGCGGGCGGCGGGGGCGACGCCGGCGAACCCGGCGAGCCGGCCGGCGCTGCCCTCGATGAGCTGTCGGTCTCGGTGATCTTCCCGTAGAGGGCCATCACCTCCCGGGCCAGAGAGTGCACGACCGGGCGGTGATCTTCTCGCCGGGAACGGCGGTGTGCTGGTTCTTGGCGGCCCGGACGGCCTTGGTGGCGAGCTGGTCGGCGCCATGGACCTTGCGGTTGCGCAGCCAGGTCGGCCAGGCGCTCGACGCCCGTGCGGCGGATGGCGGCTGAGGTCAGTTCAGTGCGGGACGGCGACCGAAACGGATGCGACCGTTCGTGCCCGCCCATGTGCCGGAGCGCAGACGCCTCGTCGTGCATGGCGAGTAGGTGACCTGCGAGGCAACGGAGCTGTAACGGTGGGCAACCGATCGGCGTTCCATGAGGTCTAGTCCGCCATGAAGATCTCCTTCCTGCTCCACAACGCCTATGGGATCGGAGGCACGATCACCACCACGTTCAATCTGGCCCAGGCCCTGGCCGACCGGCACGAGGTGGAGATCGTCTCCGCCATGCGGCACCGGGAGCACCCGAACTTCACGCTCGACCCGAAAGTGTCGTTGAAACCGCTCGTGGATCTGCGGCACGAGAGGAAACACCCCCTGCACCTCAGACCGGCGCGGGTCTTCCCCGCCGCCGAGTACCGCTACCGCCAGTACAGCGAGCTGACGGACCGACGAATCGGGGCTTGCCTCGCGGAGACGGAGGCCGACGTGGTCATCGGCACCCGGCCCGGCCTCAACGTGCACCTTGCACGTCAGGCACCGGAGCAGGTGATCCTCATCGGGCAGGAGCATCTGACCCTGGACCACCATTCGCCCCGCCTGCGCACCGCGCTGCGCCGGGCGTATCGCCAACTCGACACGCTCACCACGGTCACCGAGGCCGACGCCGCCGCATACCGGCGCCAGATGCGGCTCCCCGGCGTGCGCGTGGAGGCACTGCCCAACAGCGTGCCCGACCCGGTGCTGCCCGCTGCGGACGGCACCGCGAAGGTCGTGGTCGCGGCCGGCAGGCTGGTCCCGGTGAAGCGGTACGACCTGCTCATCGAGGCGTTCGCCCTGGTCGCCGCCCACCACCCGGACTGGCATCTGCGCATCTACGGCCAAGGCGAGGAACACGGCCGCCTGCGAGAGCTCATCGGACGTCTCGGCCTGAACAACAACGCCTTCCTGATGGGAGCCGCGGCCCCGATGGAAGGCGAGTGGGTCAAGGGCTCGATCGCCGCGACCGCCGCCGACTTCGAGCCGTTCGGCATGACCATCGTCGAGGCCATGCGCTGCGGACTGCCCGTGGTGAGCACCGACTGCCCGCACGGACCCGCCGAGATCATCAAGGACGGTGTCGACGGCCGGCTGGTACCGGTCGGGGACCGCGACGCGCTGGGCGTCGCGCTGCTGGAACTCGTGCGCGACGACGAACGACGCCGGCTGATGGGCCGTACGGCCCAGGAGAACACGCGGCGCTACGCGCCGGCCCTCGTCGTGGAGCGGGTCGAGCGGCTGATCGACGCCGCGAGGTCGGCTCGCGCGGGCGAAGCACCGGCCCCGGTCCCACCGGACGGCAGCCGAATACAACACGCCCTGATCAGCAAGGGATTCGCCGCCCGCGACGCCGCGTACGCCATGGCCTCCGGTGCGCTACGGACAGTACGGAGGGGACGGCGATGACCACGAACCACGAGACGACACCGGGCGCACAGCCGCGTGCCGCCTGCACGGCCGACGCCGACGGCCGGCTCACCTTCCGTCTTCAGGCACCGGCCGGAACGGGCACGCGGCTGCTCCTGCGGCTGCGCCCCAAGAAGGGCGGTTGCGCAAAGATCCTCCACTCCCTCGACCTGCGGCCCGCGGACAACGGAAACCTGCGGGCCGTCCTGGACACCCCGCCCGTGCTCGACGAGGGCCGCTGGGACCTCTACCTGCTACCCGGCCCCGGCGCCGAGCAACTGAGACTGCGACCCGGCCTCCGCGACCTGCGGGCCCTGGTGGACGGCCACCTCCGTGACTGGCCGTCGCCGGTGGCCGTGCGCGTCCCGTACGTCACCAAGGACGGTTACCTCGCGCTGCGGAGCTGGCTGCGGCCGGCGCACGCGGAGGTCGGCACCGTTGACGTCACCGACCGCTCCCTGACGGTCCACGCAAGGCTGCACGGCGCCACGCTCACCGGTGAAACGGTCATGCGACTGCGTCCGCGCGGTGGCAAGGGCACCGCACGGACCGTCGCCGTGCGCGGCGATGACGACGGCCGATGCTTCTCCTTCACCGTGGACCTCGCGGAGCTGGCGGCGGCCGGCGCGGACGCGAACCGCGTCTGGGACGTGTTCCTCGTCGGGGCCGGAGCGCGAACCGGAGGCGCGGCGGCCCCGATCCGTCTCGGCCGTCTCCTCGACGACATCGCACACCGCAAGGAGATCTTCGTCCTCCCCGCCACCGCGGTCGGCGGTCGCATCGTGCGGCCCTGCTACACGGTGGACAACGACCTCTCCGTCGAGGTCGGAACAGGCAAGTAGAGCGTTCCCGAGGACCGGCCGAGCCGCGGCGATCACGAGTTTCGTGTCAGCAACGATGATGAAGTGGCGCATGTCCTGAGAACCGGTAGGTACGGCTCAAGACAACGGTCGTGCGGTCCCGGACCGGGATCAGGGTGCCGCACACAAAGGAAACGACGTCTTGAAAGGCGTTCATGCAAGTCAAGCCCTATGCGACTCTCGTGCCTGCCCCACTCTGAGGTGCGCCAGGCGGATAGCGATCGCACAACCGAGCGTCCCGCCGAGCACGCCGAGGCGCGCCCGCACCAGCCGGATACGCGAGTCAACTTATGCGACTTCGCTGGTGGGTTGGCCGACGCTCCGAACTCCGCGGGCGCTCTGGCCAGCGGCGAAGAGGAGGGCACCGCCCCGATGGGTCAGCGGAACAGGGCAATGAGGCCGTTCACCCAGATCGCGAGATTGGCGAGGATCATCACCAGGCATCCCGCCCCGGCCAGGCAGCCCGGCAGGGAGCCCCCTCCGCTGTCCGGTATCCCGGCGGCAGGGACCGTGTCCCAGTCGACGTCGTGACCCATGACGTCGGAGCAGGCCACGCGTACGGCTGTCAGTTGCTCCCTGGCGAAGGGTGTGGGGGCTCCCGTCTCCGAGCCCTGCCAGGCAAGTGCGCGCATGCGGTGCGCGGGTGTGGGGTACCTCGCCTCGAAGGCGGCAGACTCAGCGGCGTCCCGGTCGTGTTCCAGGTACATCCATCGACCCGCTTCCGCAGGATCTCCGTAGAGCCGGTACACCTCGGCGAGGCGTCGACGCAGCATCAGGTCGTTCGGGAAGGACGACACCAGCCCGCGCAAACGCTGGCGCGCGACAGGAACCCGGCCGGCGGCCAGGTCTGCGTCGACTCGGGCAAGGGTGTCTCGCAGAGGCATGGCGGCATCATCGGACACCACGGCGACCACCGTCGACCGGTTTTGTCGCCCAGCAGTCGCTGGACTGCGCCCGGAGCACGACGGCCGGTGCCTGAGTAGAGTGACTGGCGATCCCGTCGGCGTCTGACGGTGTATCAACAGGTCGTCGGTGGCGCATGATGGAGAGAGCCCGTGCCGTCAGATGAGAGGTGCGCGTGTCGATGAAACGCAAGACCCGAATTCTTCTGGCGGGCCTCGCATCGGTGGGCGGCGCCGTGGCTGGCGCCGGCTTCCTGCACAACCGCCGACCGGACCGCAGGGAACGCGTCCACGTCACGCTCTTCGACGAGCCGGGATACAGGGGTCGCAACAAGACTCTGACCTGGACCGGCGGCGAGCGCGAGGTCGTCCCGCTCACCCGGGTACAGCTGGCGGGCATCGGCTCGATCAGGCTCGAGCGGTTCGTGTTCCGCTTCCAGCCCGAGATACATGTACCGAACATGCACTTCCTGTGGCACGCCCTCACCGAACGTCCGGACCGCACGGACCCCGAGGGAGGCGTGGCCGCCTTCATCGCCATGCACGAGCTCGCCGGTGCGTTCTCGGTGGGCTATTGGGAGCCGGTCCGCGAGTCCGAGGCACGGTCGGGAGTACGGCTCTGGGCCGGGCGCCCTGGGGATCACGACAGGGACGGCCGCGCCGAGACGGCAGCTTCCGGCAACCGGCACTGGCACGACGTGCGGGCCGACACGCCCGACCTGGGCTCATGGAGCACCCGCACGCGCTACCTCGAACTCGGCTACCACGACGGAAGCGGCCCCCGCAGCTGACCGCCGCGTTCCCCGCCTGCTTCCGTGACCTCGCCGGCCAAGCCCCTCACCAGCAGGACCGTCCGGCGCGACACGGGGTCGCCGAGCGCACGCGGATGGCAAGAGACAAGCCCTGAGGGTCGGCGAGGGATCCCGCTGGTCAGCGCCGAGAAGCGACAACGACGCGCCTTCGGGGTTGTTGCGCGCCCCCAGTACGAGGACCCAGACGTCGTGACCGCGGAGGTCTACCTCACTTGGACAACCTGTCCGCCACAAGGGCGACACCGATCCGACGCCGGGCGAAGAGGAACCGCGTAGAGCTGTGCTTCACCCCCACCTACGTCAGCCTGCACCTCACGCGCCACGTCAGTCTCCGGAAGATCCGAAGAAACCGACGTGAGTGGGCTGGTTGTCGGCGTGAAGGAGCACATAGAAGCCGGTCCAACGCATCTCGTGCTCCCCGAGGAGACCTGTGTCTCTATCGCCCCGGCGCCAAGCCTGCATGAAAGTGTAGGACTGAGTGATTGCGTCCTCGTACTGCTGAACAGTAGGGCGATCCGTACCAAAGTGAATCAAGAGCCGAGGAGGAGCCAGTGGCCGGACGGTGAAGTAGTCCTCCGCACTTGACTCCCGAGGCAACTTCGTGACGGCCGCTGAGCCGACTGCGGAGGTCAGCCTGCGACAGCCCAATGTTCGACCCGCGCTCGGTGGTGGCCAGGCGGTTCGGAGCCGGGGCCGGTCTCGATGATCGTGCCGTCGAAGGTGAGACGCTCGACGATCGCGGCGCGGAGACAGCGATCGGTGGCAGGTCGAGAGGGTGGGACGTGGCCTAGCCCGGTGGCCCCACCCGGCCGGTGCTTGATTCGCCAAGAGTATGAGGCGCCGTGGCGCGGTCGCACGCCACCACTGCTGCGCCGGGTGCTGCGGACATTGCCGACTGGTGCTGAAGAACTGCACGTATCCGCCGCGGCCCGTCGCGGTGGGACGGGCAGACCTCACTCTGCTGGAACGGCGCGCGTCGCCGGCCAAGAACGTAAGGCGGGCCGTCGGCGGCTGGTCACGCCGCTGCGCCGAAGGCCGGTCTCTTGTCCGCTGCCGTATCCCCGGCCCGCTTCCACGGCGTGTGTCCCATGGGGCCTGGAGGGTCCGCCCTGGCCGGGGGCGTCGGGCTGTGAGCTGGTCACGGTGTCGGCTGCGTGGGGGTCTTGCGGGTCTCCTCCTCGCGCAGGGCCTGGGCGACGGCCTCGCGTACGCGGGCGTCCTCACGCTCCTTCCCGCGCTTCCGGTTGCGGCGGATGAGGACGACGGTCGCGGCGACGGCAGCCAGCAGAGCGACGACGATCACCAGCAGTGTCCACGGGACCGCCCAGCCGTGGGTCGTGGTCTCGACCGGGTCCAGGGGCGTGATCGAGCCGGACGCGTCGGTGAGCAGGGGGGTGAGGTGGACGGTGGCCGTCAGGGCGACCGTGGGGGCCACGCCGTGCACCGGTACCTTCACCTTCCAGCTCTCCCCGGGGAGCAACTCCGGCGGTGCCGGGATGTGGCCCGCCTGCGCCCGGAGCCATCCGAACGGACTCTCCACCGAGACCGACTGCCGCGCCGAGAGCAGGGCGTTGCCGGTGTTGCGGATCGTGTAGCTGACGGTGGCCTCGCCCGCGCCGAAGGGGTTGGACGTGCCCGCGTAGTCGACGTGAAGGTCCTCGATCGCGAGCCTAGGGTCGAGTTCCCCGCTGACCCGCAGTTTGACGCGGATGCCCAGGCGGCGGTCGACGTTGATGCCACGTGTGTCGTCGGACTGGGTGAGGGAGGTCAGGATGCCGCCCACGTAGTCGCCGGGGGTGGCGTTGTCCGGGACCGTGAGGGTGAAGGGGATCTCGGCGGTCCTGCCGGGCTTGATGACGACGCTGTCCCGTTCGGAGTGCACCCAGGCGCCGACCGCCACGGACTTCTTGTCCTTGGTGACCAGGTCGAGTTGGCCCGTTTCGGTGGTGTAGCCGTCGGCGGCGTACAGCGCGAGCCGCAGCGGGGTCTTGCTGCGGTTGGCGACGACCATGGCGTCCTCGACCTTGCCGCCGGGGTTCACGGTGTAGCTGTAGCTGGATCGGTCGTCGCCGTATCCGTTCGCGGCTGTGCGCACGGTCCAGGTGACGTCGCCGTCGGCGGCCGAGGCGGGGCGGGCCTGGAGGCCGATCAGGGTGAGGGCCGCGAGCAGGACCAGGCCGGCGGTGCGGGTGAGGGCGGTGACGAGGCCGGTCTTGCGGCGTGTCGGGGACGGGTGCATGTCGGGGTTCTCCTGGCAGGGGGCGGGGCAGACACCGTCGGGTGTCTGCCCCGCCGTCAAACGGTTCCGGTCAGCTGCTCAGCGCAGTGATCGTGAGGGTCGCGCGGTATCCGCCCTTGTCGACACTGTCCGGGATCTTCAGATCCAGGTCGGCGCCGAGCTTGGCGTTGCCCCGCGGGTGGCCCTGCTCGGCGGAGCTGAGGCCACGCGAGACGGACAGGCCCTGGCCGTGGTCGTCGTAGCCGGACGCCACCGGGTCACCGGCCGCGGCACCGGCGCCGCCGTCCAGGACGTACGGCGTCCAGCCGAGGTAGGAGCCAGAGAACGTCTTGTCGGCGTCGCGGAAGTCGCTCACGTTGGCCGCGATCGACCACGGGGCGAGCGAGCGGCGGCTGTCGGAGACGAGGATCGGGTTGATCTTGCCGCCCGCGACGAAGTGGTCGCCGTTCTCCTCCTTGGCGGTACCGAGGTCGACCAGGCCGTTGTAACCGTCGATCGTCCAGCCGAACTCACCCGGGGCCGGGTTGGGTACGTCGACCTGCAGGTCCTGCTTGTCGCCGTGGAACGGGTGCACCGTGACGTCGTCGACGTGCGAACCGACCGGCTGATCGGGGCCGTTGGCGGCGCTGCGGATGTTCTCGACCACGAGCTTGTCGTTGCGCACCTGGACCTTGACGTAGGTGCGGACGTGCTCCTGGCTCTGGACCGAGTTGTACCAGTAGTTGTCCGGGTTGAGCGGGTCGGCGCCGTTGCCCGCGCCGCTGGTCCCGCTGCTGTCCGGCTTGGTGATGTCGTAGTACTTGGAGCCCGAAGCGGAGTTGGCCGTCACGTAGAGGACGCCACCGGGACCCGGGTACACGTCGGCGGCACCCGGCTTCTCGGCCGGGTTCTCCTTCTCGCCGTTCTTGATCAGGTAGCTGCGGGAGTAGCTGTGGTCGTGGCCCTGCAGAACCAGGTCCACGCCGAGCTTGGAAAACGTTGTCGGGAAGTCCGTACGACGCAGTTTGTTGTCGCCGTCCTTGGCGTGCGCGGCCGGCGAGTAGATGGCGTGGTGGTACACGAGGACCTTCCACTTGGCCTCGTCGCCGTGCTTGTTGATGACGTCGGTGACGAAGTTGACGTGTGCCGCGTCACCGCCGCCGCCGGCGGAGTTGTAGCTGTTGCTGTTCAGGTCGATGAACAGCACGTCCTTGTAGATGTACCAGTAGTCACCGCCGGACTTGGTCCCCGCGGGATTCCCGTTGTCGTAGTACGGGGCCGAGCGGTCGGTGTTCGGGGTGGAGAAGTGCTGCTCGTAGGCCTTGCCGCCGACGTCGTGGTTGCCGATGGTGGCGGCCCACGGGTACTGGCGCAGCTGGTTGGGGGCGAGGAAGGCGTTCCACTGGGACTCGGTGTTGGCCGTCTCGACCTGGTCACCGCCCGACACCAGGATCTCGGCGTCCGGGTTGGCCTTCAGCGAGACGTCGACGGTGTCCTGCCAGCCGGCCTGGTCCTTGGCCAGGTCGCCGGAGGAGCCGATCTGCGGGTCGCCGTAGAACAGGAAGTCGTAGTCGCCTTCGAAGTCCTGGGTCTTGAAGGAGTAGGTGGCCGACCAGTTGCCCTCGCTGCCCACGCGGTAGGAGTACTGGGTGTGCTCCTTCAGACCGGTGATCGTGGCGTGGCGGTTGTAGCCGCCGCTGCTCGCGATGTTCGCCGCGCCCATGGCGTCGAAGGTCGCCGCGCCTGCGGGGAACTCGTCGTTCGCCACCTGCGCGGTCGGCGCGACCTGGATGACCTGCGCCGTGTCGGTGGAGGAGTACCAGGTCACGGTGCGCTGTGACTCGTTGGCACCCACGCCGAGAATCACGCCGCTGAGCGTCGCGGACTCGGCAGCGCCGGCCGGGATGGCCATGCCGCTGCCCAGGACGACGGTCAGCCCCAGGAACGCCGCAGTGGCCCCGGTGGCCATGTGGCGCCGCACAGGCCTACGGGCCTGCGGGGAAGTGCTCGATCTCATGAGTTTCGTTCTCTGTTCCGTTGTGCACGCCTGAACGTGCATGAAGTGGAGATCTGCACGCTCACGCCGCCAAGTGATGGTCCGGTGAATGAGAAACCGCCAGATGGTGGAAGACTGTCCAAGGTCTGTAAAGGTCGGGAAAATCTCAGAATCCGGCCACGCGTTGCACGAACCACAGCAGTCCCATGACGCAAACCCCCGCGGACACCAGGCCCGTGGCCCGCAGGCCGGCCCGGGGCGAGTGCCGGCGCAGCGCCAGCAGCAGCGGGAACACCACGGCGATGACAGCCAACTGCACCACTTCGATACCGACGTTGAACACGAGCAGCGACCACAGCAGCGTCCAGGACCACGCCGCCTCGATGCCCAGGGCGCCCGCGAAGCCCAGACCGTGCACGAGGCCGAAACAGAACACCACCGCCAGGCGGGACCAGCCGGCGCTGTCGAGCCCGAGACGACCACCCCCCTCCCCCGCCGCCAGGTCCATGGCCTGGCCCCCGTACCGGCCCAGTCGCCACAGGTACCAGCCGGCGACCACGGCGATCGACAGCGCGATCACCGGTTCAACGACGAGTGAGGGCACCTCGACGACACCGAGCGCGGCCAGCATGAACGTCACCGAGTGCGCCACGGTGAAGCTCGTCGCCGCCAGCACGATCTCCCGCGGACGGCGTGAACCGGCTATCAGCGCCAGCAGGAAAAGGAGATGATCGATCCCCGTCAGCAGATGCTCGGCACCCAGGCGGAAGAACTCCCAGAAGCGCTCGTACCAGGACTGCGCCAGGGAGAACGACGCATGTGCGGCGTCCAGCGCCGCACTGCCCGAGCGGCCGTCGATGTCGTACGTGACGATGGTCTTTACGCCCTTGACGTAGCCCTCCGCGTCGGGAAACAGGCCGCTGCGCAGCACCTCGTCGCCGCCCTTCCCGGGGCAGGACCAGTCGAGTCTCATGCCGGTGTACGGCACGCCTTCGCGATGTTTCATCGTGAAGCGGCCTGCCTGCGACGGTGTGCAGGGCCCACCCCCGGCCGTGACCGGGAAGCGCTCGGCGACGTACGCGACGGCGGACCGGGCATGCGCGTTCAGCGCCGCGGCCTGGGCACGGGCGTCGCCGGACTCGAAGGCCGAGGTGCCTTCACGGAAGAGGGCGTCGTCGTGCTCGAGGTCGGCGGCGGACACGACGTAGAGGTCGTACTCGAGTTCCAGAGTGGTTTGCAGGAAGCCGCCGTCGGACCGGGAGACGTGGGCGTACACGGTCGAGGAAAAGCCGTGAGCCGAGGCAGGTTGCTGCCAGACAGCCAGGAAGGCGATCAGCGCCGCGACGATTCCGGCGAGGGGGCGGCGGACATGGTGTGACATGTGGCTCCTTCACGTTGCCACCGCAGCGTGCGCGCTTTCGCTGAACCCGAACCGGAGCATCGGAGAACCCTTGGCAAACAAGTGTGCGGACGCCGTCGCTCGAGTGGATGCGGCACGAATCGGCGGATGAGGATGAGGACGCACCACTCACCACCCGGAGAACGATCATCTTGCGCTCCTCGCTTCGGTCCGTCGCCGCGCTGGCCACGGCCGCCGCCCTCGCCCTGCCGCTCGCCGCATGCGGCTCCGGTGACGACTGGTCACGACCGCACCCCTCCCCCTCCGCCGTGGGCGCCGCGGCACCTGGTTTCGTCGACCCGGCCGACCCTCCCGCTCCTGAGGCCACCGCGACTCCCCGACCTGGCTCGTGGTCCGGCCTCCACCCCTCCGAGGGCTACCGTGTCGTGCTGGTCACCTCGGGGGACGACCGTCCGACCCGGACCCTCGTGGCCGCGGTCCAACGGTGGGCTGAAGACGAGGACGTCACTCTGCGCACGGTGACCGCCGCGCACCCGGCCGACGCGGTGCCGCGCATCGCCGAGGCGCTCGACATGAAACCCGACCTCGTCGTCAGCGCGGGCAACGACCTCATCGACGCCCTCGCCACAGTGACCCCCCACCACCTTTCGCAGCAGTTCCTCGTGGTGGGCGCGGAGCTGGCCGAGCCGACCGAGAACGTCACCGCCGTCGACTGGTCCGGCGCCTCGTTCCGCGGCGAGGGCCTCGGCATGTCCTCGACGTACGACCCCGCCTCCTTCACCCCCGCCCGCTGTGCAGCGGCG
The DNA here is from genome assembly GCF_042731435.1 of Streptomyces sp. NPDC059861. NCBI lineage: Bacteria > Bacillati > Actinomycetota > Actinomycetes > Kitasatosporales > Streptomycetaceae > Streptomyces > Streptomyces sp. NPDC059861. The sequence goes on from NZ_JBHWJQ010000039.1 coordinate 55,123, forward strand.
GTCCGCGCCGGGGTCGCCTCCATACTCACCGGTGTCACAGGCATCGTCCTCCAACTCGACGGAAACTAGTGCTGGATTCCTCTTTCGCCGGGTATGTCCTTGTGGCGGGGAGGGTTCGGGTACTCGGGGGCGGGTGCTGCACGGTGGTGTCACGGGCACGGCCGAGCCGTGACGAGAACGAGGAACAGGAGAGCCCACCGAGGGCCTCCCCGCTGACGGCCCACCGCTTCACCAGAGTCTCGACGTGGGGAGGCCGTGACGGTGGTTGCGCTCCACCGCGATCCGTCCCGGAGTCGAACTTCACCCACCCATGCCCCTCCTGGCGCCTTCTTCAGGCAACGGAGTGAGCCAGTTGGACGCCGATGTCGTTCACGGCGTCCGGGTCCTCGTTCCCGGCCCGCATCTGGGTCATGGTCAGCCCCGGACCGGGCAAGCCACGTCAGTACACGGTGGGACCCGTGATGTATCTGCCGTGCCTTGCGTACGGCCTGGCATTGGAAAGGCAGCCATTCAGCCCCTTGATCTGCTGCATCATCACCGGTGCGAGCTGCCCGGGGCCGGGGCAGCCCATGTGCGTGCGGATGCCGATCTCGTGACCGACGTCATGGTTGATGATCAGGTGGCGGTATTCTGCCGGAGTGCCGTCGAACTGCGGCGAGCCCAGCGTCCAACGGCGCAGGTTCACGACGACGCCTTCGGACGTTTCACAGTTGAGTTCGCCGCGGGTGTCGAGACCTTGTGCCAGGCAGAGCCGGTCCGCGGTGGCAGGTGTAGCGATCTTGATCACGAAGTCGGCCTTGGACGAGACAAGTTGGAACGAACCACGGCCGTGGGCGGCCCAGCTTCGCTCGTGGGCGAGGATTGTCTGAATCTCCGCCGCGGCATCCTCAGCGGATATGTCTATGCCGTCCTCGACCTGCACGCGGTAGCGGCGCAGGGGCCCGAGCCCACCGGAGTACCGTATGCCTGTGCAGTGGTGAAAGTGCCGGGGCCGGCGACAGGCACCTCAGGCGTCCCTACCTTGTTGCTTGGGCTGAGCGAGCCATTCGTAGGGTTGGCTCACCCAGGGGTGCCGGGTGTGGCTTTCAGGCGTCTGCCGTGTCTGTGGCTTCCACCGATTCGCCGCCCGGCACCCCACGACGACTCGGCTGCTCATTAGGAATTGCGGCACTGATCGCTCAGTAGGGACTCGACAGCGAGGTCGTCCGTGGTACCTGTTCAAACACGACCTGCGGAGAAGCGAGTGACAGCGATCTGGGCCGGTATCGACGCCGGGAAGACCCATCACCACTGCGTGGTGATCGACGACGCGGGCAGGCGACTTCTGTCCCGGCGCGTCGCCAACGACGAGACCGAACTGCTCAAGCTCCTCGCAGACGTTCTCGACCTGGGTGACGAAGCGGTCTGGGGCATCGACCTGGCGGACGGCGGGGCCGCCCTGGTGATCGCAGTGCTGCTCAACCACGGTCAGCAGCTCCTCTACATCCCCGGACGGGCAGTCAACCGGGCCTCCGAGGGCTACCGGGGTGACGGTAAGACCGACGCCAAGGACGCGGCGGTGATCGCCGATCAGGCCCGCATCCGGCGCGACCTCGCCGTGCTGCGACCAGGCGACGAGCTGGTGTTCGAGCTGAAGGTCCTCACCCGGCACCGCCGTGACCTCAGCGACGACCGCACCCGGACCATCAACCGGCTCCGCGGCCACCTCACCGAGATCTTCCCTGGTCTGGAGCGCGAGCTCGACCTGGGCAACGTCGGCCCTCTGGTTCTCCTGACCGGCTACCAGACCCCGGCTGCCATCCGCCGGGCCGGCCGACGACGGCTGGGAACATGGCTGCGCAACCGGAAGGTCCGCAGCGCCGACGAACTCGCCGCCAAGGCCGTCCAGGCCGCCGAAGGCCAGCACACCAGCGTCCCCGGCGAGGACATGACCGCCCGCGTGGTGCACTCCCTGGCGAAGGAGGTGATGGCCCTCAACGAGAAGATCGCCGAGATCGACAAGCTCATCGAGGGCCGGTTTCGCCAGCATCGCACCGCCGAGGTGATCGCGAGTATGCCCGGCATCGGCGCTCTGCTGGGCGCCGAGTTCCTGGCCGCCACAGGCGGTGACATGGACGCCTTCACCAGTGCGGACCGGCTGGCCGCCTTCGCCGGCGTCTCTCCGACACCCCGCGATTCCGGGAAGGTCAGCGGCAACCTGCACCGCCCCACTCGTTACAGCCGGCGCCTCCAGCGCGTTTTCTACACCTCCGCACTGATCAGCATCCGCTGCTGTGACGAGTCCCGCCGCTTCTACGACCGCAAGCGAGCCGAAGGCAAACGACACAGCCAGGCCGTCATGGCCCTCGCACGCCGACGAGTCAACGTCCTGTGGGCCCTCCTTCGTGACGGACGGTGCTACCAACCCATACCACCCGTCACCCTGGCTGCTTGACATCCAGATTAGGAATCGGTTCAGGCCGAGGGCTCCTGGTCGGCTGTGAGGGCGCGGGTGAGGGGCGAGTGGAGTGCGTGCCCCTTTGGGACGGGGACGCGGTCACATCCGGTGCCGACGGCACCTGAACACCTCTGGCTGCCGTCTCGGCGCTGTACCGCATGGCCAGGGCGTCTCCTCCGACGATCGCGCTCATCACGACCGTGGTGAGAACCATCCGGACCCACACGGAGCGACGAGGGGCTTTGCGGCGCCTCGTGCCACGCCCACCCCGCTGTGCGACAGACTTACCCACAGCGACCCCCGCCGGCAGGAAGGCCTTCGCTCAGGCGCTGCCCACAGTCCGGGGACGCCGCAACAGCCTCGCCGGCCGCTTGGTACGAGAGCAAGGGATACGCGCCGCAGAACCCCGGCGTCGCCGATCAGCAGCAGGGCCCGCTCGCGCTGTGAGGGGACAGTGAGCTGCTTTCCGAGGGATGAAGTATGAACGCTGCTTCAGACACGAGCCATCGCGGCCAGCCCTTGGGGCTGATCGCGATGCCCTGGCTGGCGCGCTCTGGGTCAGCGGCCGTCCGGTGTTCGTGCTGCGAGGCCCGGTACCGATGTACCGCCAACACTGAACCGTTTGGCGCGCTGAAGACGTTGCCCGCCGTGGCGCACCTCCAGGGGGAGAAGTCGGGCAGCCAGCAGACGACTCCATGGGGTCTTGCCCCGTGAGCAGCCTCAGGAGGTGGGACCGGGTGACGGCCTGAAGCTCCCCGCTGCACAGGAGCAGGCCGCGGGTTCCGTGCAGCCTGCGAAACCATGTGCCCGGCTGCACCGCTCTCCCAGAGGTGCAGCCACGTGGTCGCAACTGCCGGCCTGCCCTGCAGGCCACTCCGGTGGATGGTCCTCGTGGGACCCGCTCTGCTGCTGCCCGGCTGCCTTCCTCCGGCCAACGAGCACGTGCCAGCCTCGACCATTCCCGGGTCACCCTCCATTTCCCGGCGGGCGGGATTCGGTCACGTCCGCTGGAGTGGTGTATCGACGGCCACTCGGTGATCTCGATTTGAGGCTATGCGGTGAGTTCGGTGGGCAGGGCGGTCTCGTCGGTTTCTGACTCGATCGGGTGGAGGCGGGTCCTGGCGAGGAGATCGAGGCCCATGTAGCGGCGGGCCTCGGTCCATTCGTCGTTCTGTTCGGCCAGAACGGCGCCGACCAGGCGGACCAGGGCGGTGCGGTCGGGGAAGATGCCGACCACGTCGGTGCGGCGGCGGATCTCCTTGTTCAGCCGTTCCTGCGGGTTGTTCGACCAGATCTGCCGCCAGATCTCCCGCGGGAACGCGGTGAAGGCCAGCAGGTCGTGCTGGGCGGAGTCCAAGTGGGCTGCCGCTTTGGGGAATTTGGCTTCCAGTGCCTCGAGCACGTGGCGCATCTGGGCCTGGACGGCGGCGGTGTCGGGCTGTTCGAACACGGTCCGCAGCAGAGTGGCCACCCACGGCTGGGCGGACTTTGGGACCTGGCTCGCCAGATTCCGGGCGTAGTGGGTTCGGCATCGCTGCCAGGAGGCGCCGGGCAGGACCGCGCCGATCGCGGCGACGAGGCCGGTGTGGGCGTCGGAGACGACCAGCTGGACGCCGGACAGGCCGCGGGCGGTCAGCGAGCGCAGGAAGGCGAGCCAGCCGGCGCCGTCCTCGGCGGTGGCCACGTCCAGGCCGAGGATCTCACGGTGCCCGTCGGCGTTGACGCCGACCGCGACCAGGGCGTGGACGTTGATGATGCGGCCGCCCTCGCGGACCTTCTGGGTCAGCGCGTCGACCCAGACGAACGCATAGGGCCCGGCGTCCAGCGGCCGGTTGCGGAACGCGGCGACCTGCTCGTCCAGGTGCTTGGCCATCGCGCTGACCTGGGACTTCGACAGCTGGGTGACACCGAGGGAGGCGGCGAGCTTCTCGACCCTGCGGGTGCTGACGCCCAGCAGGTAGGCGGTGGCCACCACCGAGATGAGTGCCTGCTCGGCCCGCCGGCGGCGTTCCAGGAGCCAGTGCGGGAAGTAGCTGCCCTGGCGCAGTTTGGGGACGGCGAGTTCGACGGTGCCTGCGCGGGTGTCCCACTCGCGCGGGCGGTAGCCGTTGCGGTGGTTGACGCGTTCCTCGCTGACCTGCCCGTATTCGGCGTTGCAGAGCGCATCTGCCTCCGCGGACATGAGCGCGTCGGCGAACGTCTTGACCATCGCGCGCAGCAGATCGGGACTCGCCGCGGCAAGGTTCTCTTCCGCGAGGACGTGCAGGGGCAGACTGTCGGGTGCGGTCATCGTGCTGATCTCCTTCGGGCTTCGACACCTCGAAGATCAGCCGGTGGCCGTTCATCTATGCGGGCACCATCCCAACGCCGGAGTAAACCCCCGGATCAGGTCGAACCCGTACACCACTTCTCTGGACGCAACCCGGGATTCCGTCGTGCAGCGACAAGGCAGAGGGTGCAGCGCCAACACCGCCATCCACCTCCGCCGACGGGCCACCGACTCGCCCCTGGAGGGGGCCAGGCGACGAAAGCCCAGGTGCGACGGCAGCTGATGCGATGTACATCACCTCTCGCCTCGTCGCCAGGGTCACGCGAGGATGGTTTACGATTCAACCACCACGCCGTCAGGCGAGTGTCCCGATCAACCGTAGGAGTGCCGTCATGGGCATTTTCAGCCGTAACCGCACTTCCGCCCCACAGAACACGGAGACCACCCCAGTGCCCAGCCCCGTCAAGCTCGCCGTCGTCTACTACTCCTCCACCGGCACCGTCACCACGATCGCCGAAGAGATCGCGCAGGCCGCGGAGAAGGCCGGCGCCGAGGTCCGCCTCCTCAAGGCCGCCGAACTGGCCCCCCAGTCCGCTATCGAGTCCAACCCCGCCTGGGCCGCCAACGCGGCAGCCACCGCCGCCATCCCCACCGCATCGCCGGAGGACCTGGAGTGGGCGGACGCGGTGATCTTCGGATCGCCCACCCGCTTCGGCAACATCGCCTCCCAGCTCAAGCAGTTCATCGACACGCTCGGCGGCCTGTGGGCCCAGGGCAAGCTGGCCGACAAGGTGTACAGCGGCTTCACCGCCACAGCAACCACCCACGGCGGCCAGGAGTCCACTCTCCTCGCGCTGTACAACTCCATCCACCACTTCGGCGGCATCCTCGTGTCCCCCGGATACACCGACGCCGTCAAGTTCGCCGACGGCAACCCCTACGGCACGTCGCACGTCGACGCGCAGGGCAACAACCCCGTCGGTGACACCACCCGCGCCGCTGCCCGCGTCCAGGCCGAACGCGTCGTCAAGATCGCTGCCGGCCTCAAGGCCGGACTGGCCGACGCCTGAATCAGCTCCCCACCCGCGCGGCGCGCGGAAACGACCCCCTCCGCTGCACCATGGCGTGCAGCGGACGGGCTCGGCCGTGACCCGGGGCCTCACACGGCCTCGACGTACAGGCAGTTCCCGACGCGCTGTGTCACGACCGCAAGGCCTGGCGCCCCGTCACCTGCGCCTGGCGGCGGTTCGTCCTGCTGACCGTACGCCGGACAGCCGGTCTGCTGGACATGGGTCGCGCGGCGTTGGACGGCCCGCATCTCCGAGCTCTCCAAGGGGGCACACACCGGGCCTCGCCGGTCGACCGCGCACGTCCGAGCAGCGAGCAGGCTCAGCCGCGGAAGCTCCCGGGCACCGTAGAAGAAGACCGTGGCAACTGGCACGACTCAAGGGCGTCCGGGACGGCAAGGGGGCCGAGGATCGTGCCGTCGCGGCCGTCGCGGCTTAGGTCGGGCCAGGGTCTCCAAGGAGACCAGCCTCTCGGAGTCCAGGGGGCCACCGCGCTCGTCGACGAACTGCGTGGCGCACTGCGGCCGAAGGGTGAAGGGGTTCAACGTTCAACGCGAACAGCGACGAACGGGCGGACCGGGCAGCGAATGCGCCACAACGGTCGGTGGTGGCGAAGGCGGAGAAGTTACCGACGGCGACGGAAAAGAACAGGCCCTACTCGCTGATGAGGTGGAGCCGGGCCGGGGGGCCCGGCGACGGTGCGGCAGGTATCCGCGTGAGGGCGGTACGTACGGTTCTCGGGCGCTCGGGCGCTCGGGCGTCGCCGGAGGCGGGGCCTGGTAACGGGAGGACGGCACCCTCGGTGAAGTGCGGGTCCGTGAGGGCCTGTTCATTCATGACCGTAACGCGTTCTGGGCATGCATGGAGCATGCAGAACCAGAGACACCCCGAGTACTTCGCGTGCGGCCAACTCCATGCGGCGCTGTGGACGCTACGGCGTCTCGCCCTGCCCAGGCAGACACCGCCGGACCCGGAGCAGTATGTCGAGAAGCACCAGGCCTCGGAACTCCTGAAGGACAACACCACGGCCGTGTTCGACCACCTCTGCCAGGCCAAAGCCAGGGGAAACACCCGCGCGGACGCGGCGGTCACCGTCTTCCGTGAGCTCGCCGACCTCCTTCCCGCGAACGGGAGACTGCCGGACAACACCATGAGCCCTGCACAGGAGAGCGCCTTCGCCGACGGCTACCGCACACGGTGCGCCGACCACGAGGAGCGGTTCGGGGATGCGCTGAAGTAACACGCCCGCGGGCGCCTTCAGAGGCCCTTGGCCGATTCGCAGCCCCGGGCCAGCAGGGCACAGCCATCGCCCACAACCGCTTCGCACGCTGCTCGCCCTGACCCCTGTCAACCGGTACGGGTGGCGGCTCCGACTTCAGGGCGGAGGGGACGGCTCGGGTGCAGAAGAAGGATACGCCGGCGGCGAAGGAAGTCACGCGAGCAGCTTCTCCACACCGACCACCGATGACTCCTCGGTGACCGACATACCCCGGCCAAGAGCGGCGGGTCGGCCCCCGACGAGCACCGCCGGGAGCCGCGCCGACAGTATCAACACCTGACCGACACTCCCCATTCACGCCAATGATCGCATGTCCATGTCACTCTCCCGGATGTCCCGCTCGTTCAATCCGCGTAGAACGGACACCCCATGCCCGCGACGCAGATTCGCCGCCGCTGGAAGGCTGTGGCGCTCGCTGCCTCCGCCATGCTGGCCGGCCTCACCGCGCCAACGCTGACCGCGACCCCGGCGGCGGCCACGACGACCGCGTACGACTCGACGTACTACAAGAACGCGATCGGTAAGACGGGTTCGAGCCTCAAGTCCTCGCTGCACACCATCGTCAGCAGCCAGACGAAGCTCTCCTACTCCGCCGTCTGGGATGCCCTGAAGGTCACCGACCAAGACCCGAACAACAGCAACAACGTGATCCTGCTGTACTCGGGTGTCTCCCGCAGCAAGTCCCTCAACGGCGGCAACACGGGCAACTGGAACCGCGAGCACGTCTGGGCCCAGTCGCACGGCGACTTCGGGACGTCCGCCGGCCCCGGCACCGACCTGCATCACCTGCGCCCGGAGGATGTCCAGGTCAACTCCATCCGCGGCAACAAGGACTTCGACAACGGCGGCAGCGCGGTCGCGGGCGGCGGCGGTAGCCTCACCGACGCCAACTCTTTCGAGCCCCGCGACGCCGTCAAGGGCGACGTTGCCCGCATGCTCCTCTACATGGCCGTCCGTTACGAGGGCGGCGACAGCTGGCCCGACCTGGAGCCCAACGACTCCACCACCAACGGCAGCGTCCCCTACCACGGCCGACTGTCGGTGCTGAAGCAGTGGCACGAGCAGGACCCGCCGAGCGCGTTCGAGGAGCGCCGCAACGACGTGGTCTACAACTCGTATCAGCGCAACCGCAACCCGTTCATCGACCATCCGGAGTGGGTCGAGGCGATCTGGTAGCCGGGCTCCCTGCGATCTGGTTGCACGTTGAGCACCTCACGCACGCGTGCGAGCAGGAAGCGCAGTTGTGCCGGGGGCGCTCAGGGGGCCGCGATCATGTCAGCGTGATCGAGGAGTTCGGCGGCCATCTCCAGTCGGACGCGCTCGACGGCGTCGACCGACCGGGGGAAGCCGCCGGCTCCGCCGGTCACCGGTAGACAGTCCTTGCTGTCCGCCCGCAACCGCGACTTGCGCCGGCCGCGTCCAGCCAGATCACGAGTACGTGCGGTACTCCGCAGCCGCCGATATGGATACGGCAACCGCCGCCGGCCGGCACCACGGAGCCGACGAGGGGTTCCTTCCCGCCGTCCGTCACATACGTGAGTGGTACCAGCGCGTGGATCGGGCGAAGCACACGACTGTGCTGGCCGCCGTCGTCGCTGCTGCCGGTCTTGCCGTGACCGCGTGGGGCACGCGCAAGTCCGCACAAGTCGCCAACGCCCAGCTCGCCCGGTCCAAGGAGCAGCAGGAGGACAGGGACCGGCGCCAGGTAGCCCTCATCGCATTCTGGGCTGAGGGCGACAACAGGAGCGTGGTGGTGGTGAATCGCTCACTGGACCCTGCATCCGCGTGGTCGAAGACTGCTCCCCCCATCCCCGCGTCTCCGCTCTCGGACAGGGGCCGTCCTCCCAGGTCTGCCGGGTCGAATACACGAATCTCGAGCAGTGCGGCCCTTCCAGCTGGCCAAGATCGTTCTGCCAGAGATTTGAGCAGCCCCGGGGTACCTGGTGTTTCGCTGCGTGTCAGATCACGTCACCGGCAGCAGACGTCGTCGAAACGGTGGATCGCAGGCGTCATGGCGGGGCACTCGTGGTGGCATGACTGTCGACCACACGCGTGCACCTGTCCTGGAAGCGCTCGTCGAGTACCGTCGGGCGGGTCAGCTCTCGTTCACCCCTCCCGGGCACAAGCAGGCCCGGGGTGCGGATCCCGCCGTGCGGGAGGTTCTGGGCGATGCGGTGTTCATGGGTGACGTCCTGGCTTCCGGTGGGCTCGATGACCGGCTGATGCGGGGGCGGTTCCTGCAGCGTGCCGAGGAGCTGATGGCGGATGCCGTGCACGCCGAGCACACGTTCTTCACCACCTGCGGAAGTTCTCTGTCGGTGAAGGCGGCGATGCTGGCGGTTGCCGGTCCGCACGAGAAGCTGCTGATCGGACGAGACGCCCACAAGTCGGTCGTGGCGGGTCTTGTCCTGTCCGGCATCGAGCCGGTCTGGGTCGAGCCGCGCTGGGATGCGCAGCGGGCCATCGCGCACCCTCCGTCGGCCGAGGATTTCGACAGCGCCTTCCGTGCCCATCCGGACGCCCAGGGTGCGCTGATCACCAGCCCCACCCCGTACGGCGGGAGCGCGGACCTGCGGTCCGTGGCGGATGTCTGCCACCGGCGGGGGGTGCCGCTCGTCGTGGACGAGGCCTGGGGCGCGCATCTGCCATTCCACGCCGACCTGCCGACCTGGGCGATGGATGCCGGCGCGGACATCTGCGTGACGAGCATCCACAAGATGGGCAGCGGCCTTGAGCAGGGCTCCGTCTTCCACCTGCAGGGGGATCTCGTGCCGCCGCACCTGCTGAAGATGCGCGCGGACCTTCTCGGCACGACCAGCCCCTCGGTCCTGATCTACGCAGGGCTGGACGGCTGGCGTCGGCAGATGGCCCTGCACGGCCACGACCTCATGGGCGGGGCCCTTCGGCTGGCGGCCGAGGTCCGCTCCGCGATCGAGGAGATGGACGGCCTGCACGTCAACGACCGAGCCGACTTCTGCGCCCCGGGACTTGCGGACGACTTCGATCCGCTGCCCGTCATCATGGACATCGCCCAGCTGGGCATCACCGGCTATCAGGCGGCCGACTGGCTGCGTGAGCACCGCGCCATCGACGCCCACCTGACGGACCACCGGCGTATCGGCGCCCAGCTCACGCACGGCGATGACGAGGAGACCGTCCAGCAACTGCTGACCGCCCTCAAAGATCTCACCCACGCGGCACCGGACCTGCCGGACGCTCCAGGCGTAGACGTTCCGTCGCCGAGCGAACTGCGGATGGAGCAGGCGCTACTGCCGCGGGACGCGTTCTTCGGACCGGCCGAAGAGGTTCCCGTGGCCAAGGCCGCGGGCCGCATCGCGGCAGAAATGATCACCCCGTACCCGCCGGGCATCCCCGCCATTCTGCCCGGCGAACGCCTCACCGAACCCGTCCTGCGCTACCTGGCAACCGGACACGCCGCAGGTATGAACCTCCCCGACGCCGCAGACGCCGAGCTCCGAACGATCCGGGTCACGGAACAGCACAGTGCCTGAGTTCCGGTAGCGGATCCGGCCCATGAAGACAGGCGGACGCGGTACGAGCCCGCTCTGCGGTCACCTCGATGCAGGCCTGTGGTTCGCAGTTGGGGGCACCGGACGCAGCCTTCACCGACGTGCATCGGTGGCCTGCTGCCGGTGGCCCTCAGCTGCCTGCACTGCCAACTCGCCGTCGGTGCCGCGCTCCCGCTCATTCTGCGCGCTGGGCCGGCCGTTCATCTGCAGCAGGCCGCAGCCCGGGCGGCCGAGCATGCCGCGCATCAGGTGCAGGTTGTTCACCTGGACCGCGGTCGCGGTGGCCTGATGAGGCAGGTAGACACCCAGCCCGGTCGAGATCAGCCGCTCGGCACCGCCCAGGACCTCCGCGGTCCGCCCGATCCCAGTGCTCTGACCGGGCAGGTCCGCCGGATTGGCGGTTGGAACGGGCGGTTGGGCGATGACCACTGTTGCGACGCATGTGAGTGGTCGCAGCGGCCACCGCGGCCACCTCATGCCGTCCGCGTCCGCCACGGCCACACCGTCAACCGGGCCGCTTCCTGACGAGCCTTGGAAAAAAGTCGTGGGCCGCTGTCGATCCGGCCACGTCCCGTTCGACGTCATGATGTGCGGCGCTCGCCACACGATGACGCGACCGGACCTGACGAGGAAACACGTGGATCAACTGCTGAGAGTCATGAACTTCAACGTCTCGAGTGACGGAATCGGTGCCGGTGAGCACCAGAGTCTCGAGCGGCCGTTCGGCCACGACCATCCCGAGAGGCTGTTCGCCTGGGCCGGAGCCACAGCGAGCTGGCCCATGCGCACGGATCCCGGGGGGAGCCGGGGCCTCGACGACTACTTCACGCGAGACTTCGCACGCGACATCGGTGCCGAGATCATGGGCCGCAACAAGTTCGGGCCCCAGCGCGGGCCCTGGCAGGACCATCAGTGGCGCGGCTGGTGGGGGGAGGAGCCCCCGTTTCGCACGCCGGTGTTCGTCATGACCCACCACAAGCGTCCGTCGTTCACGCTCTCCGACACCACGTTCCACTTCGTCGACGGCGACCCAGCCACGGTCCTCGAACAGGCGCGGAAGGCTGCGCAGGGCAAGGATGTCCGACTCGGCGGCGGGGTCACCACCATCCGGCAGTTCCTCGAAGCTGACCTCGTCGACACCATGCATGTGGCGGTGTCGCCGGTGAAGCTCGGGGCCGGACTACGACTGTGGGAGTCCCCCGATGAGCTGCTCGACCGATTCCAGCTGGAGGTCGTGCCCAGCCCGAGCGGCGTGACGCACCACCTGTTCTGGCGAAGGTGACACGAGGGCTGCGGGCAGCAGCGGAAACGCTGGAGCGCGCGCGGCGCTGCTCGGGACCATCTGCCCGCAGGCTCGTTGGGCCGAGACGTCGACGACTCCAGTCAGGGACCGTCCGCCGAGCACCGGCGACACGGCGTTGAACCTTCCCTCTCGGCTGTAGAAGCAGTGGAGGCGGGCGGAGTGGGCGTGGGGCCTGGTGGGGGAATATCCCCGCGCCCAGCGCTGCATTCCGCTGTTCGTCCCTCGGCGCCGTACTCGTCGGCAGCGGCCTGCTCCTGGCGCTCGATGCGCCCCGCGAGGTCGTCGCCCTGCTCGCCGCCATGGTCGCTGGCCCGTAGCTGACCATGGCGGTCACCGTCTCGTGGAAAGTCAGCGCCCACACCGCCGTCGCCTCCGGCGACGCGGTCGTCATCACCGTCGCGTACGGATGGTGGGCGGCACTGCTCTTCCTCGGCGTCGCGGCTGTCGGGTGGTCCCGGGTGTCGCTGCGGGACCACCCGACGGCTTAGGTCATCGTGGGCGCGATCCTGGGCAGCGCGGCTGCTGCCGTGGTACTCGCGGGACTGCGTTCAACACTCACGGATTGGGGCAAGAGCAACCACCAGTCCGTCTTCAGCAGAAAGAGCAATCACTCCCTATCAGTGGGTCAGCAACCCCTTTGCATCTGGCCTGCCCCAACTGCTGGTGAGGCCGATCTGGGCTCCGAGCTCGAGCCAACAGCCGGCTGTCGCGCCCCTCATCAAGCGGAAGACGTCGCGGCCTCCTCACCATCGCGCGCGCGGCTGTCGAGGAAGGCGACATCCCGGAAGGCCCTCAACGCCCGCGCCCTGGTGACACCCAGCTCCTCCAGGACTGCTCCCTTGGCCAAGCCCGCGCCTCGGAGCTCGGCACACCTACGCGCCAGTTCCAACCGCTCCGGGTAGGCTTCGGGGGCTTCATAGAAGACCGCATCCTGCAACAGGTCCTTCACGGATTCGACCGATCGACCCATGACGCGCGCGATCTCCGCCCTCGCCAGGCCCGCTCTCTTGTGATGAAGAGCTTCCGCCGCAGCGCGGCGCCGCTCCTTCTGTAGATCGTCGTTACGCTGGAGGGTTGCACCTGCGGCCTTGCGGGCGCGATAGAGGAGACTTTCCACCTGCTTGGGAGTCAGGTCAAGTTCTGCGGCGATGTCCCGGATTCGTACGCCTTCGTCCTGGAGCCGGAGCGCTTGCGCCCCCTGCTGCTCACGAAGCAGACGCGCCTGCTCACGCTCCCACTCTTTCCTGCGCCGGATCTCGTCCTTGAACGCGCGGAGCAGAGAAGACTTCACAGACCGAGCGAAACGACGATGGTCCCGTTCCGCCCGCTCCTCCTCCCACATTTCCTCACGAACGAAGTAGCCGTACCAGAACGGCATCCGCTCGCTCAGATCTCCATCGCTCTTCCAACCCCACCGAAAGATGGGGTGTTGTTCCTGCTGCTTCAGCAACACCTTCAGGACCGAATCGTTCGGGGTGTAGCCGCCATCCTCACGCATCAGGCGCCGCTGCTTCTCGGACAGTCCGTCCATGACCGCTCCCCAGGCAGTCCGAAGCCCGACAGCCTCCGCCAGGTCCAGGAGTGTTTGCCAGTCCCACTTGGGCGCGGTAAGGCCGAACCGAGCCTCGCCCTCGTCGTCCCCCCAGCGGTTCACTTCGGCCCCGACGTACACCGCATAACCGGCTTCATTCCAGGCCCTCACGACGTCATGCCACATCTTCGCGGACGTCGCAGGCAGGTAGGCGACCCGCTGACCCTGCACGTCATAGGCCACGGCCCGCGCATCCCACCGGTTGAACGGCTCCGGTACAAGCTCAGCTTCCACCCTCTGGCCATCCTCAAATCTACTGAGCGCCTTCTGGAAGTAGTACGCCCCCGAGGCGTAGTACTCACCATCCGCACGGCAGTAATCGTCGAGGACGATGCGGCCACCAGGCTTGACATACTCCCCGGGCTTCCGCGTGTGCTCTCCCATATCGCCCATCCCCTTTGCTCGCGTCGCGCACCCTCGTGGACCGCCCCTCGCGGCCACGAAGGTCCCCCCAACAGGTCGACAGACACCATCGACGGGCCCCCGACCTGCATCTTTTCCGAACGATCATATGTCGGATCCCCAGACCGCCCGGCTTTCCAGATCACGGAGCACGGGGGCGTCTGCACGCAGGCTGACCGCGAACACTGGACGACCGACCCTTCACCTACCGTAACGAGGCCGGCAACGGCAAGCTTGGACCCGGATGACGAGCGCGCGTGCGCCGGTGAAGATCGCCCGCGGCCGTGTAGGTCAGGCAGTGGTGAAGATCTGTCGAGGTGCGACGGCGATCAGTACGAGGATGGCCTTCGCTGGCTGCGAAAGTCCGGGCACGCATCGACACCGTCGGCGCGTGCCCGGACTGTTGATTCAACTTCCGCTGTTACGACTCAGGACGCCACCGACGTGAGGTGCCGTCGCCCCGTACCACCTGACGCCTCCTCAAGCCATTTAGAGGCTGTCGACGAAGGTGACGGTCTCCGTGAGTGGCGCGCGGCCCATACGGGGGTCGCGTGCCGTTGGGTCCTCGAATCCGATCGACATGCCGCAGAAGAGCATCAGGTCGTCCGGTGGGGACACGATCTCCGCGACGGTCCTGTGGAACTTCGCCCACGCCATCTGCGTGCAGCTGTGCAGCCCCTCGCTGCGCAGCAACAACATGACGCTCTGCAGGAACATGCCAATATCGGACCACTGTGGCCGCCCGAGAGTGGGGTCGATGTAGCAGAACAGGGCCGCGGGAGCACCGAAGCAGTCCCAGTTCGCGGATGCGGCTCTCTGACGCGCCTCCAGGTCCTCACGCGGAATGCCGAGTGCACCGTAGCGCTGCTTGCCGAAGGCCGATCGACGTTCGGCATAGGGCGACTTCAGTGCGGACGGGTACTGCTCGTACTCCGGCTCGTCCCAGGCGTCGCCGGAAGCCAGGCGTTCACCGGCACGCTTCTTGAGTTCCTCCAGCGGGCCGCCGGTGAGCACGTAGGCGTTCCACGGCTGGAGGTTCGATCCGGAGGGCGCCCAGGCCGCGGTCGACAGCACGCGTTCCAGCGTCTGTCTGGAGACGGGACGATCAGTGAAGCTGCGTACCGCCCGTCGGCTTGCGACCGCCTCATAGACATCCACGAACAACATCTCCTGCTCGACTCGCACGGTCATGATCGTTACGACTGCAACGGTATCACTCGCTACGATCTCGTGTGCAACTGTTGCCACTTGAGCCTCGGCAGCCCTCCGGCCCGGGCTTGCGGCGCCACATGCGGAGAGAGGTTCAGGTCACCGTTCCGCACATCGGCTCGCCCCTGTTCCCCGGCCAGATGTCCTAGTCCCGTTCGGTCACGGCCGCCTTCCGCAAGGCCTGGGAGGAGCAGCAGCACCCGCAGGGCACGGTGATCCACCGCGACGTCGCCGCCCACCCCGTTCCCGCTTCACCGCCGAAGCCTGGTCCGCCGGCAACACCGCACCTGCCGGGCACAGCGAGGATCAGGCCGCCTCACACGTCGTGCGGGCGGAACTCATCGTGGAGTTGGAGCAGGCGGACGCCGTCCTGATCGGCGCATCCATGTACAACTTCGGGATCCCCTGGACCCTCAGAGCTTCGGTCGACAACGTCTACCTGCTCGGCCGCACCGTCGGCGAGAACCCTTCGGCCGAGGGCACCACGTGGTCGTCGTCGCCGGCCGCGGCGGCTCCCACGCACCCGGGACGCCGAGAGGGGTTCGGGTTCATCCGGAACTTCCTGGAGGGCGTCCTCAAGAACGCTCTGAGCCTGGACCTCGACTTCATCATCCCGACGCTGGCCCTGGCACCCCGCAATCCGGCCATGTCCGAACTGGTGCCGCTCTCTGAGGCTTCCCGGCAACGTGCCTTCGCAGACGCGACCACCAAGGCCAGGGCACTCGCGGAGAAGCTGGTCGTGCAGACCCGCACCGTGCGGCGTCGCCCGTCGACGTTGACTCAGCGCTCGGGCGGAAGCATCTGCGGTTCTGACACCCCTCACGGCCGCGACGAACACCACGGTCGAGGATCCGGCCGCCGCCTGCAAGGCGGCCATGGCGCAGGCCGCGGAGGCCGTGCAGCCGTCCTTCCTCAACGGCCACTGGGCCTCGTACAACTGCGAAGTAACCTGGACGGGCCCCTGGCGAGGCTCTCCTCGCCGAGGGTGCCCCACTGCGGCGCGGCCGTCGGCGTGAAACCTCCGCGCGGGGCCCCGAACGCATCGTTCCGCGCCAGCCTTATGGTCCGGAGCACATGTCCTGGCTGACTAGGGAACGGGACTGACGGGCTCAGCTGAGAAGACGTCACCGCTCAAGATCGTCGTACTCCGTCTCGGGCACGCCGACGTCCGGGACGACCCGTGTCTGTCGCCTCATCAGTTCGGTGCGGCACGTCGGTCTTACGGTAGGCGCGGGCGAGTGCCACAAGGGTGCGGGCCTCCCCTAGTCGGTGGCCGGTCCCGCGATGTACAGCCGAGTACTGCGGAGCCACGGCCACCGACATCTGGCCGTCCTTGGGCACCGACACCTCGCCGCCGGGCCGACCAGCCGCAGCCGACGTTCGTTGATCCGCCGCTGCACCGGAACGGATCCCAGGTGGACTGGTCTGCTGCAGGTTTCTGCTCATTGCCGTCCGGCAGCCGCGAACACATGCGCCACGAACAACGTCAACCCCGCCCGGACACACATCACTTCATGTGAGTCCACACACCCAACATGCTTTCAACCAGCGTTGATCAGAGGACCTAACGGAGTCCTATGAGGGTGGTGGCCGTGCTGACCCGCCCGTGGGCAGGCGAATTGGCTGCCCAACCCTGCGCTGTTCAACCGCCGACCCGCCCTGAAGCGCAGTCGCTGCGGCTTCGCGGATCGTGGACAGCGGGGGTGTGACCGAAGATTCCGAGGCCGGCATGCCAGCCAGGTGATGCCGCAATGCCAGTCTCTGGACCATGAGTTGGTGAGATCGTACGATCCAGCTACTTGTCGTTCGTCCCACGCTGGCGACGCAATCCGGTCGGCTGTCGTCAGATGTGCGGACCTTCGCGCGTGACCGTCCCCGAGGGCGCGGTCGACGGCGGTCAGGAGACTATGGTGGATGCCTCCCCCATCACGCCGCACCACATGGACCCTGCCGGCGGCTGCCCACACGCAGCCAATGCCCGGCTCTTGGCGCAGCGAACGGTCGTGCCGGTGGTGTTGCCCGGCGGTGTAGACGGCATGGCTGTCCTCGGCCATGCCGCGCTGAAGGAGTTCCTCGCGCACCCGGATGTGGCAAAGGACGCCAGGCATTTCGCTGCACTGCGCGAGGGGCGGATAGCCAAGGGCTGGCCGTTGATGACTTTTGCGACGGTGGCGGGCATGACGACCGCGGACGGTGACGACCACCGACGGCTGCGGTCGCTGGTGAGCCAGGCGTTCACCGCCCGGCGTGTCGAGGGGATGCGGCAGTGGATCGAGGAACTGACAGACGCCCTTTTGGACGACCTCGCGGCCGCTGCTGCGAAGGAAGGGGGTGTCTCCGACCTGCGCAGGCACTTCGCCATGCCGCTGCCGATGGGCGTCATCAGCGAACTCCTGGGAGTCGGCCCGGAGCATCGCAATCGGCTGCACGACTTGTCCAATCTGGTGGTGGCCACCGATCTCGGGCCCGAACAGGCCCTTGCGGCCAACCGTGAACTCGTCGCGATCCTGGCTTCCGTGGCCGCGGCCCGCGCCGAGCGGCCGGGCGACGATCTCACCAGCGCCCTCATCGCCGCCCGCGATGAAGCCGGCTCCCGGCTCTCCGAGCAGGAACTTGTCGGCACTCTGCTCATCATGATCATCGCTGGGCACGAGACCACGCTGAACCTCATCACCAACGCCGTACGTGCCTTGTGTGCTCACCCTGACGAGCGCGCGAAGGTCGTCACGGGCGCGGCGAGCTGGTCCGATGTCGTGGAGGAGACCCTGCGCTGGGACTCGCCCGTCAGCTACTTCCCGTTTCGCTACCCGGTTCGTGACCTGACCGTCGACGGGACGCTGATCCCGCAGGGCACGCCCGTCCTCGCCGGCTATTCTGCGGCGGGCCGGGACCAGGGAGCCCACGGACGGGAAGCCGACCGATTCGACGTCACCCGCGCACGCGGAAATACAGGTCCCCGGCACCTCTCCCTGGGGCACGGAGCCCACTTCTGCCTCGGAGCCCCCTTGGCCCGCTTGGAGGCGACGATAGCTCTGGAGCAGTTGTTCACCCGCTTCCCGGACCTCGATCTCGCTGTGGTCGAGAGTGAATTGCCGCGGCACGCCGGCTTCGTCGGCAACAGCGTAGGAACGCTCCCGGTACGCCTGGCGCGCCGGGCATCGGTCCGCACGGATGCCAAGCGCGGCTGACGCTGTCGTGGTGCGCCGCCCACCGGCAACCGGCTGATTTCTTCGTGTGATCGTCACAGGCGTCGGATGCAGATGACGCCGCAGGCGAGGTCGAGCCGGTTCTGGTGGAGGCCGCCGGCTCGGACACACCGCAAGGCAGGCCTGCGAGGGCAATCCCGGGCCTGCCCCGCTGCACCGGCTTCCGGCCCCCCGAGCCCTGCGACACTGGAAACGCCTCGCCCTCGACAGCTGCCATTGCCGGTCCGGCGGGGGCACGGGTGGCCGGGGACAAGCGGATTGCCGCTGTGAGGGAGACGGCATGGTGCTGGTGACGGATTTCCGGACGCTGGATCTGCCCGTGAGGGACCGGTTCACGTCGTGGCACGACATGACCTCCAGCGCACTGATCCCCAACGTGATCCGCAGCGAACACGACGCGGACTTCCGGGCGAGCGCACGAGTGCTGGAGTTGGGCGGGGTACGGGTGTCCTCGCTCACCTACCCCGCACTGGAGACGCGCCGGCCGGCCAGCATGGTCCGCAGGTCGGACCACGAGTCCCTGCAACTGATGATCACCCTGCGGGGCGGTCACCGGATCCTCCAGTCCGGCCTCGACGCCACGAGCGGGCCGGGTGAGGTGCTGCTCTACGACACCTCGCGCCCCTGGCACGGCTGGGCCAGTGCCGGCCGCGACACCGTGGAGGGGGTGATGGTGCAGTTTCCGAGGGCGCTGCTGCCCCTCCCCGCCGACAAGGTCCGTCGCCTCGTCGGCGAGCCCATGCCGGGTCAGGACGGAATGGGTGCCCTGCTGTCCGCCTACCTCACACAGCTCACCGCCGGCGCCGGCGCGTACACCGCGGCGGACGGTGCCCGGCTGGCCGGGGTCACGGTCGACCTGATGACCGCTTTCCTGGCTCGGCATCTGGAGGCCGCCGACCGGGTGCCGCCCCACACCCGCTCGAACGTCCAGATGCTGGAGATCCGCGCCTTCATCCACCGGCACCTCGGGGACCCCGAGCTGGCCCCGGGGGCGATAGCGGCCGCCCACAACCTCTCCGTACGCTCCCTGCACCGGCTCTTCCGCGACCAGGGCGTCACGGTGGCCGGGTGGATCCGCGCACGGCGCCTGGAGTGCTGCCGCCGTGACCTGGCCGACCCCCTGCTGCACGCGCGCCCGGTCCGCGCCGTCGCCGCCCGCTGGGGGTTCACCGACCCCGCGCACTTCAGCCGTGCCTTCCGGGCGGCCTACGGGCACGGCCCGCAGGCGTACCGCCGGCTGCACCACTAGCCGGTCGTCCGGCCACCTGGCGTCAATCGTCAACGGCTTGGCACGCATCTCCAACGACATGCCGCCCGTCACCCCCGACACTCGGCGACGTGCACAGCGGCCGGGGGGAGAACGCGTGGCCCGTGACGCGCCGGTCCCGCTCCCGAAGCGGCGCCCGGCGCGTCACGAGCCACGCCGGCCGGTGTGCTGCCACGCGCGCAACCCACACACGACGTCGACGGCCCCGTACGCCCGGCTGTCAAGTGAAAGGACATGAGTTGAGACTCTCCAAGCGCATCACCGGCGCTCTCATCACCGCGGCCATTTTCTGCGGCGGAGTCATGTCGGCACCGTCGGCCGGCGCGTCGGTCGCCAGCGGCTCCATCAGCGGCGCCGACTGGGGCAACGCCGGTGTGAGGAACGACTGGGGCGACGAGGGGCCCTTGGACTACAACTCCCACGACTACAGCAGGGCCGTGGCGCTGTGGCAGCTGGTCCTGCGGGCGGAGGGCTTCTACACCGGAGCCATCGACTGCGACTTCGGGCCCGCCACCACCGAGGCCACCAGGGACTTCCAGAGGTGGTACGGGCTCACGGCCGACGGCAGCGCGGGACCCAACACGCTGAGCGTGGCGGACAACTCCCTGCAGGATCTCGGCAATCAGCGCGACATCAGGTACCTCGCCTGGGAGGGCATGGGCTCGGTGGACTTCCGTCGCATGAACGGCGTCTACCACTTCTACCTCAACGGAGCCTGGCGGAGCGCCTCCTACACGTCGGCCTCCGGCTGCTGAACGACCACCTGACGGCGAACGGCAGCTGGGGCGCCTGAAGTCCCGCGGCGCCCCGGCCTCCGCCCTCACCGGGCCGGACGGACCGTCCAGCCGGTGGACGGCTCGCCACCACGGAGACGGCTCACCGCCACGGAGAGGGAACGGAGCAATCACGCGCAGGCGGACTGGAACGCGAAGCGATGGACCGCCGCATGCAAGGACCTGACCAGCTCCTACCAGACCCTCGGCTCCGGCGCCCGCGGCGCGTACGCAAGACGGCCAGCCTTTTGTCGCCCCAGCGCATCAGCGCCGTCCTCGGCGCAGCGCCAGGCCGATCCCGACGACTACCAGCACGACGACAATGATCAGAAACCGTGTGGGCGTCGTGTCGAGGCCTTTGTAAGCGAGCGGCACAGCGGCGGTCGGCAGCATCGGAGCCTCCTCGAATCGGATGCTTCACGGCTGCCCCGCGGTGAGATCGAAACACGGCGGCCGCCGTATCACCGCACCCGGCCAGCCTGTGCGGACCACAGAGCTGCCTGGAGGGCGTACTGGTTCTCCCTCCCAAAGAACCTGGACGGAATGCGTGGACGAGGGCTTTCGGGCTTGACCCTCCCGCCACTGGCTACTCGCACACTCCGGGGGTTCGGAGTCCAGCCCCCGCGTGAGTCCTTCGGGCCGCGGCCCGAAGGACTCACGCGTTGTGCCCGGCACCGGCCGGGTGGATCCTGAAGCAGAGTGCCGGGCAGGCGACAGGGGTGACTTCGACCCGATTCACCATGGATGAGCTCATGGCTTCCTCCGCGACCTCCGAGCCGACACCGGCCACCGCGGCCGCCAACAGCCTGCAGGCCGAGTTGGAACGGCTGCGCACGGAGAACCGGCAACCGCGCCAGGCACTCGTTTCGTACACCTTGGCCGGCCAGGCCATCGGCGTCCTGACCGCCCTGGGACAGCGCCGTGCCCGGTCCACCGCCGTGCACAACGCCTTGGCCGGCCACCCGAAGTGCCCCCGAACTGCCGCGTAGACGCTGCTCTCCAACAGGTTCTGGCTCCGGTCGTGTGGTGTGGCCACGCTCCGTGATCAGCTGTTGGTTGTGGCACTGAGCGTGACGCTCGGGGGGCTGCAACGCCGACTGCCGTCTCCAAGTCGCTGATGTCGCGGCCCCATGCATTGAGCGCGTCCAGGACGCGGTCTCAACAATCGCGAGCAGCGCACGCACGCCTCGCAACCCCGCGTCGTGCCGCAGCAGCAGACCGTCGGCGAGCTTCTCGTGGACGACGCCGACACAGCCCCCGGTGTCGACCAGTTCGACATGTCGAGTCAGTCGACATATCGTCAGGACGCATGAGCCAGCGAACCGAAGCCGATCGCGTCACGGCCCTGTCCGCACTCATCGGCTGGGCCGAGCGCAGAGAACGCCTGGCCTCCGACCGGGCCGACCGCGTGGCCGACGCCTGGCGCACCGGCACCCGGAGCGTCGCCGAGCTGGCCAGACTGGCCCGTGTCTCACGCGACACCGTCTATGCCGATCTCGCCGAGCGCGGCATCGAGGTGAGCAAGCGGGGCGAGCCCGTCGCCGGACCACTGACCGGCCGGGGCGAACCCCTGGACGCGGAATCCGTTCGCGCGATCGCGCGGATCACGGATGCCGTCACCCGCCCCGCCTACGTCCACGATCCGGCCGACCCCCTCACGCGTGCCGGCCTCGCCGCTTCCGGGGCCCTGCGCACTCTCGCCGAGGTGCTGGACCCACCGGTTGACCAGGGACCGGGCTGGGAGCCGAAGGACACCCTGCCGGACCTGGCGGAGCAGGGACAGGCTGTCACCCACCACGCCCACCGGGCTCTGGCCCAGGCCGCTGGACGCGCAGAACTCGCGGCTGGCGCCGACCTCCGGCGCCGCTCACTCTTGCACACCGGTCGAAACGCCGTCACCGACGCCGCGACACTCACGGTGACCGTGCCGACAGGTGAGACGGTCACCGTGAGCCTGGCCACCGACGAGACAGGCTGGACCACCCTCTCCAGCGACAGCGCCCTGGTCCGCGACGACGCGGACACTCTCGACCACCTGGAGGTCCAGGCCGCGTTGCACGTCCTGGCCCAGGTCATCACCCGACACCTCTCCGAACAAGCCCTCACCCCACGCCGCAAGGACGCACTGCCCGGCACCCCGCCACCGCGCACCCGCTCCACGGCATGACCAATCGCCGTGCCGGGCCGACCCAGCGGGAACCGCCCGCACCAGGGCTGCCGCCGGTGTCACGTCAGCAGCACCTCAGCTCCGGACCGAGCCACCGCACCCACACCGCGCAGGTCGCCGGCCTCCCCGCGCCGCCCCAGCCACTCCCCCGCCCCCCGGCGGTGTCATAACGAGTTGGCGAGTGACCGGACTCATCGCCGAGCACCGTCGTTGGACAGGTGTGAGACCCGCGTCAACCATGACGACGGTGCGGTGTCCGGCCAGCTCACCAGTTCCTACCGGCTGGACACCGCCGGCGGTGACCGCCGGCGCAGCCATGAGCCGGCCGACCCGCACAATGAGCAGCATGCGCCGTCCGAACCGGCACGCGCCCAGGACGGCCCGATGACACGCCTGCGCCTGGTCATGCCGCCGATCGCAGTCCTGACCGTCACAGCCGCAATCCTCATCCGCGCCCTCGCCTGAAGGGTGCTCTCCCGTAACTCCCAGTCAGCGGTGAGAGCACTGACTTCGCCTCTCCGGACGTCTGCCCGGGCCGCACGGCCTGCTCAGCGCAGCAGCCAACCGCTCCCGGCAAGGCCCCTGTTCCGACCTCATCCTCGGCAAGTCACGTGGGGTGAGGACGGCCTGGACGAGTGCCGTGATCCGGGAGGTGCTGCTCCGCTTCGTGGGCGAGGAAGTCGGTCGCGCCCCGGGAGGTGGGCCATTAACCTCCGCCGGAGCGGAATGAGGTACGACACGCGATCGCGAAGGGAAGCCGTGCATGGAGATCGAGGGCGTACGGACCGACCGTCTGGGCCTGCTGCTCGACCAGTTCGACAAGGCCAGGGAGATGGCCGGGGTGCGGCTGGCGGGGCTGGGCGACGAGGAGTATCTGTGGGAGCCGGTGCCCGGCTGCTGGTCGCTACGGCGGCGCGACGAGGCAACGACGCCGCGGGCGTTCGGGCCGGGCGAGTGGGTGATGGACCTGGGCGCCACGGACATCCCGGCGAGCGAGTACGCGGAGGTCGCCCGGCAGGCGGCCGGCGGCATGCCGGTGGAGAAGATCGCCGAGGACTGGAGCGTGACCGTCGAGCGGGTCGAACAGATCCTGGCCCACACCGGCGAACCGGAACCGGACCAGACGCCGGTCACGACCATCGCGTGGCGGCTGGGCCACCTCCACCACGAGTTCGCGGGCAACTGGGAGTGGACCTTCGGCGAACGACGCCGGGACCCGAAGCAGATGATCGACTTCTCCCCCTCCGCGACCCTGACCTTGGAGCGCTTCTGGCCGGTGATCGACCGCTGGCGCGCCGACATCGGCGCCCTCACCGAGGACCAGCTCGACACGGTCGGCCTCTCGCAATACCCCTACGGCTCCAACCCCGAGGAACCCTTCATCTCCGTGCTGTGGGGAGCCAACCTCGAATTCATCCACCACATGGCCGAGATCGCATTGCTCCGCGACCTGTGGCAGGCCCGCCTCACCACACCCCGATAAACCTGCGGCGTGAGCACCGCTGATCCACGCAAGTCAACGGAGCCCGCACCGATCGCGAGGACCCCCACCGTCAAGCAACCGGTCACGATCGCGGCCTTGCCTGACCGTTCCCCAGGCAGGACCACACATCCCATCAGTACCGAGATCGAAAAGGCTTGCCCTGCCACCGGAATCCGCCCCCTTGAGCTACCGGCCCTGACAGCACCAGCTCTACAGTTCACTGACGAGATCTCACGTGATATGCAGGCGATCAACTGACTGTTTGATTGCGGGAATTCGACAGCACGACCTGGGGACTTCTCCACCACCAGGCAGGACTGCTACAGGACCGATCGGCGGCTGTGCGGGGTATCGCGACTCGATACGCCAAGACGCCCGAGAGCTATCTCGCCACCACCGCGCCTCGATGGTTCGGATCAACGGCTGCCTGGAGCCCAGCGGTTGATCACCACGTCACACAGGCTCTCCTAGGGCCCCGACAAGCACCTGCGCGCACCCTGGCGGGGCGGCCCACAGACGTAAAGGAACGGCGGGACGGATGCGATCAGAAGCGGCCCTTGACCGATGAGACCGCCGGTTCCAGATCACCCCGCACTTCGCCCGGCGCGGCACCGGGCACCGCTCCGGCCTGGGCATGTACCGCTGGGTCGTGGAAGCTACGAGCGCGCTGCTGCACCGGTCCCGCCGCCTGCGGATCCGCTGGAAGATCCGCGACGACCTCGACCACGTGTTCGTCATCCTCGGCTTCGCCGTCATCTGCCGGCGACGACTGCGCACCGCACTTCGTTGAGAGTAAGGGCAGGCGATGCGCCCCAGGGGATGGCCTGCTCGACATGTCAGAACGCATACGTGGCAGTCGGGCCCGCGCAGCCTCACATCCGGGATCTCAGCACGTCGACCTCACAGCCCGGCGCGGAAGGGTCGAAGCCGTGCTGGGTCAGCCAGCGAACCCCCAGCAGGCTTCGCAACGACCACCACGCGTGGATCACGTCGAGGTCGATGTCGATGCCATACCCGGCGATGACGACGTCGAGGTGCTCCTCGTGTCCGAGCGTGAAGGTGGCGAGGTCGTACAGGGCATCACCCTGGCCCGCCTCGGACCAGTCGATGATGCCCGTGACCTCGTCGCCGTCGACGAAGACGTGGGCGATCTGCAGGTCGCCGTGCGTGAACGCCGGAGTCCACGGCCGGAGCGCGGCCTCGGCGACCTGGCGGTTGCGGGTGACCAGGTCGGCGGGCAGGACGCCGTTCGTCACGAGCAACTCGCACTCGTCGTCGAGTTCCGCCGCCAGCGCGACGATGCTCCGGCCGGCCCGGCCGGGACGGCAGCGGCGCGTCGTGCAGCTGCCGGATGGCGGCGCCCGCCGCGGCCCACGCCGCCGGCGACCCGGTCGACGCCCCGCCGAGGCGCCCAAGCGTCGTCCCCGGGAGTGCGGCGGTCGCAAGCACGGGCGGCTTGCGCCACAGGACCTCCGGGGTCGGGACCGGCGCGAGGGACATCGCTTCGACCTCGACGTCGATGCGCGCCTGATCGGCGTCCACCTTCAGGAAGACGTCGCCGACGCGCAGAGTCGCACGCTCGGAATGGGCGACGACGACTTCGACCTCATCCATGGGCGACCAGTATCCCGGGGACGATGGCCGACGTCGCCGGGTTTTCGCGTGCGATTACGCGGCTGGCCGCGCCCCGCCACCCGGCGGCCGCGTGCACGGCACCGACCTCTGACCAGGCCAAGCCCACCACTTTTGTCAGGAGTCCTGAGCGACAGTGAGCACGATCTTGCCCTGGATGTGTCCCCGGGCGATGCGCTCGTGTGCCGCCCGGGCCTCCGCGAGCGGGAACGTGCTGTCGATCGCGACGCGAATCTTCCCCGCGTCAACCAAGCTCTCCAGTTCGGCGAGCTGCGTGCCGCTCGAGCGGACCGTCACGGCCGTGACCGTCACACCCAGCTCCGCGTTCTCCTCGTCGTCGAACTGGCCGAAGTACACCGGGTAGAGGGACCCGCCGCGCTTGAGGGTGCGCAGGAAGCGCCTGCTGTCGGGACCCCCGACGGCGTCCAGGACCAGGTCGACGTCACGCACGACCTCCTCGGGCCGCTCCTTGGTGTAGTCGATGAACTCGTCGGCGCCGACCGTCACCTTCGCCGGCCCCGGAGTCGGGGAACTCGTCCACACGGCCACCATCGCAGTCGCCAGCCAGGTGCCCCTGGACCGGCTCCGGCACGCCGTCCCCGCCTTCCCCACCCTCGGCGAAATCTGGCTGCGGCTGCTGGAGACCTACCGCGGGTGAGGAATGCTCCGGCCGGCATCCGGGACGGTCCTGGCCTCCGCCGGGCGACCCGGCCGTTCCCGGGTGAGGAGCGATCTCCCACCCCGGTGGCCGGCAGTTTCCTTCAGGCGACGTGCCCGCCCCGCCATGAGTGCGCAATAGGGCGGCGGCAGCCAAGAACCATCTCTGGGACTGTTTCACCGCGAACGAGCGGCAGGATTCCGGCCTGGACGGCGACCGTCACGCTCGCGACTGCGCCGATCGCGACCGCACTGGTCTTCGCCCCGTCCTGCGGGGGGACGTGCGCCCACCGGTACCGGTGGG